>NZ_JBEXDT010000089.1:0-38726 GCF_040605905.1 Nonomuraea sp. NPDC005501
CCAACCCCCCCGCTCTTCCGATCTGCCGTGCCCACAGGACCCCGCGTCGCCACGACGGCCCCAGGCGCGTCGTGGCGACGTCCCGACAAGGAGAAGAGCACGCGATGACCGACATGCTGAGCGCGGCCGGCGCGGACTCGGCCGTCGTCCCGGAGTTCCCGATGGCCAGGGCGGCCGGGTGCCCGTTCGACCCGCCGCCGGGCCTGCGGTCCCTGCAGGAGGAGGGCCCGATCGCGCGGGTCCGGCTGTGGGACGGCAGCACGCCGTGGGTGGTGACCCGTTACGCCGAGCAGCGGGCGTTGATGGCGGACCCGAGGGTCAGCGCCGACATCACGCGCCCCGGCTATCCGGCTCCGGCCCCCCTCCCCAAGGGCTCGTTCGCCAGCTTCATCCTGATGGACGACCCCGAGCACCACCGGCTGCGCCGCATGGTTCAGGCGCCGTTCACCGTCAAGCGGGTGGAGGCCATGCGCCCGGCCGTGCAGAAGATCGTCGACGACCTGATCGACGACCTGCTGACCGGCCCGAAGCCGGTGGACCTGGTCGAGGCGTTCGCGCTGCCGGTGCCCTCGCTGGTGATCTGCGAGCTGCTCGGCGTCCCGTACGCCGACCACGACTTCTTCCAGGACAACAGCAAGACCGTCATCAGGCGTGACGCGGCCCCCGAGGAGCGGGCCGCGGCCGGCGGCCGGCTGACCGCGTACCTGGACGACCTGGTGGGACGCAAGCTCGCCGAGCCCGCGGACGACCTGCTGTCGCAGCTGGCCGGGCGGGTCACGGCCGGCGAGCTGACCCGGGAGGGCGCCGCCCAGATGGGCGTGCTCCTGCTCATCGCCGGGCACGAGACCACCGCCAACATGATCGCGCTCGGCACGCTGGCCCTGCTGCAGAACCCGGACCAGCTCGCGCTCCTGCGCGACGGCGACGACCCGAAGCTGGTCGCCGGAGCCGTGGAGGAGCTGCTGCGCTACCTGAACATCACCCACAGCGGCCGCCGCCGGGTCGCCCTGGAGGACATCGAGATCGCCGGCCAGGTGATCCGCGCCGGCGAGGGCATGATCATGGCCAACGACATCGCCAACCGCGACCCCGGCGCCTTCCCCGAGCCCGACGACCTGGACATCCGCCGCGACGCCCGCCGCCACGTGGCCTTCGGCTTCGGCGTGCACCAGTGCCTGGGCCAGCCCCTGGCCCGCATGGAGCTCCAGGTGGTCTACAGCACCCTCTACCGGCGCGTCCCCACCCTGCGCCTGGCCACGGACCTGGACGCGATCCCGTTCAAGCACGACGGCCAGGTCTACGGCGTCTACGAACTTCCCGTCACCTGGTAACCCACCAAGAGCAAGAGGAACCGTGAAGATCACCATCGATCAGGACAAGTGCGTCGCCTCCGGGCAGTGCGTGATGTCCGCCATGGACGTGTTCGACCAGCGCGACGAGGACGGCATCGCGATCCTGCTCGACCCCACGCCGCCCGCCGAGCTGGCCGACGACGTCCGGCAGGCCGCGGCGGTCTGCCCCGCCCTGGCCATCCACGTGGAGGAGTGAGCCCTCAGGCCGGCGTGCCCGGGCCCTCGGACAGGACGCGCTGCGCCACGGCGAAGGCGGCGTTGGCGGCGGGCACGCCGCAGTAGACGGCGCTCTGGAGCAGCACCTCGCCGATCTCGTCCGGGGTGAGGCCGTTGCGGAGGGCGGCGCGGACGTGCATGGCCAGCTCATCGAGGTGGCCCCGGGCGACGAGCGCGGTCAGGGTGACACAGCTGCGGGTACGGCGGTCCAGGCCCGGCCGGGTCCAGATCTCGCCCCAGGCGTAGCGGGTGATGAAGTCCTGGAAGTCCCTGGTGAAGCCGGAGGTGCGGGCGATCGCCCGGTCCACGTGCTCGTCGCCCAGCACCTCGCGCCGCACCCGCATGCCGGACTCGGCAGGCAGATGCGCGAGCAGGGCGGACGTGACCTTCTCCGGCTGGTCGACGTTGGCCAGGTGGGCGGCACCCGGCACCTCCACGAGCGTGGCGCCGGCGATGCCGTCGGCCAGCTCCCTCGCATGGGCGGGCGGCGTCGCCGGGTCGTCCCGCCCGGCCAGCACCAGCGTGGGAACGGCGATGGCGCCGAGGTCGCCCCGCAGGTCGTAGCCGGCCAGGGCGTCACAGCAGGCGGCGTACCCCTCCGGGTCCGTGGCCGCGAGGTCGTCCAGCAGCGCCCGGTCGGCGGGGCCGGCGAACCACCGCCCGGCGGTGGCCTCCAGCAGCACCGCGGTGCCCTGCTCCCGGACCAGCCGCCCCCGCTCCCGCCAGGCCCGCGGCTCGCCGAACCGGGCGGAGGAGCAGATCATCGCCAGCGAGCGCACGCGGCCGGGGTGGCGTGCCGCCAGGGTCGCGCCGATCGCCCCGCCGATCGAGACACCCGCGTAGTGGAAGCCGCCCGCGCCGCCCATGCCGACCGCTTCGGCCAGCTCCAGCACCCGCTCCGCGAGGGCGTCGACGGTGAGGGCGCCCGCGGGCCACGGTGAGCCGCCGTGGCCGGGCAGGTCGAACCTGAGCACCCGGAACGTCCGGGTCAGCGCGGCGAGCTGCGGCTCCCACACGCGCGTGGACGTGCCGAGCGACGGCCCCAGCACGAGCGGCTGCCCGCCTTCGGGCCCGTCCAGCCGGTACCGCAGCGACGTCATCTCTCCTCCAGCGCCCGGTCCACGAGGGCCGCCGCGCAACCGGGCGTGCCGTCCACCTCCAGGTTGGCGCGCATCCTGGCGGGGTCCACCCGCAGGTCGCCGAGCAGCTCGGCGGCGTCGCGGACGGCACCGGCGACCAGCCGCAGCGCCTCACGCAGCGGCTGCCACTCGGCGTGCCAGGCCCCCGCGGGCCGCTCGTCCTCGGCGGCCAGCGAGCCGTAGAGGATCGCGGCGAGCGCGGGCACCTGGCGGGCGGCGGCGGCGATCATCGTGGCGCGCACCGGGTTGTGCTTGTGCGGCATGGACGACGAGCCGCCGCCGACGCCCTCCGTCACCTCGCCGATCTCGGTACGGGAGAGCACCAGCACGTCGGCCGCGACCTTGCCCAGCGCTCCGGCGGTGAACGCGAGCGCCCCGGCCAGGTCGGCGACGGGGGTGCGCAGCACATGCCACGGCAGCAGGGGCTCGGCCAGCCCGGTCTCGGCGGCGAAGGCGGCCAGCAGGCCCAGTACGGCCTCACCACCCGGCGCGCCATCGGCCCCTTGGGCGGGCGCGGAGCGGGCCGGGGCGAGGGTGCCGGCCGGGGCGAGGGTGCCGGCCGGGCCGCCGAGCTGCACCGGCAGCGCCCGCCGGGCGGCGAGCAGCCGGGACCGGGCGTCCACAGTCAGCTTGCGCCAGCCCGCCGCCTTCAGCCCGAACGTGGTCGGCACCGCCTGCTGGGTGAGCGTGCGGGCGGCCATGACCGTGTCGCGGTGCTCGGCCGCCAGCCCGGACAGCCGGTCGATCACCTGGTCCAGGTGGTCCGTCACGGCGCCGAGGGCGCGGTGGGCGACGAGCATGAGGGCGGTGTCGAGAACGTCCTGGCTGGTGGCGCCCAGGTGGACGTACGCCCCGTACGGCTCCGCTGCCGCGCGCAGGTCCTCCACCAGCGGGATGACCGGATTGCCGCCGGAGCGGGCGCGTTCCGCCAGGCCGGCCACGTCGGGGACGACCTCCCGGGCGGCGGCGGTGACGGCGTCGGCCGCCTCCGCCGGAACCAGGCCGAGGGCCGCCTGCGCGCGGGCGAGCGCGGCCTCCGCGTCCAGCATCGCCCGCACGACGGCGGCGTCACCGGTGGCCTCGGTCGCGGCCCGCATGGGCGACAACAGCCCGAGGTCCGCGGGCCGGTCAGCCGAAGTCAAAGAACACCGTCTCCTTCTCGCCCTGCAGGTGGACGTCGAACCGGTAGACGTCCTCGCGCTCGCGCGTGGCCAGGAGCGTGCGCGCCCGCTCGGGCGGCAGCGTGTCGAGGAAGGGGCGCTCGGCCAGGTAGATGCGGGTGTAGAGGTGGTGCAGCAGGCCGCGGGCGAACACGCAGACGCTGATGTACCCGGTGCCGGGCACCAGGGTGCGCAGGGTCCAGCGGCCGTCGGCGTCGGTCGGCACCCGGCCGAACCCCGTGAAGTCCACGCCGTGCCTGCCGATGATCGCCCCGTTCACCGGGTCGCGGCGCAGCGTGCCCGGAGCGCCCCGCAGGTCACCGGTGGGATCGGCCTGCCAGAACTCCAGCAGCGCGTCCGGCACCGGCGCGCCCGCGCCGTCGTGGACGTACCCGTGCACGGTGATCCCGCCGGCGGCGAGGTCACCGCCGCCGGGGAACGGCAGCGCGTAGCCGTAGAAGGGGCCGACGGTCTGCGAGGGGGTGGGGTTCATCGGCCTTCCTCCATCCAGGTCGCGGCGGGGCCGTCGAGGACGATGTCCCAGCGGTAGCCGAGCGACCACTCGGGCCGGGACAGTTCGTGGTCGTAGGCGGACACCAGCCGCTGCCTGGCCCGCTCGTCGGTGACGGAGTTCAGGATCGGGTCGTACGGGAAGAGCGGGTCGTTCGGGAAGTACATCTGTGTGACCAGCCGCTGGGTGAAGGCCGTGCCGAACACCGAGAAGTGGATGTGGGCCGGCCGCCAGGCGTTGACGTGGTTGCGCCACGGGTAGGCGCCGGGCTTGATCGTGGTGAACGCGTACCGGCCCTCGTCGTCGGTGAGGCAGCGGCCGACGCCGGTGAAGTTGGGGTCGAGCGGCGCGGGATGGTCGTCGCGCTGATGCGGGTAGCGGCCGGAGGCGTTGGCCTGCCAGATCTCCACGAGCTGGCCGCGCACCGGCCGCCCGTCCCTGTCGAGGACGCGGCCCTGCACGGTGATCCGCTCGCCCAGCGGCTCGCCGAGGTGCTGCCGGGTCAGGTCGGCGTCGAGCGCGGTGACGTCCGTGACGCCGAAGACCGGGCCGGTCAGCTCCGTCGCCTCGGGGTCCTTCAGCGCCACCAGGGGCTGCTTCGGGTGGCGCAGCGCGGTGCTGCGGTAGGGGGCGTAGTCCCGGTCGGGATGATCCGCATGCCGGCCGTCGCGCGCGGCGCGGATCTCGGCCATCTCCTTGTCGATGTCGGCCTGGGTGAGGGGTGGCATCATGAGCGGCTACCTTTCGACTGCGACGGCTCGACTGCGACGGCTGCTGAGACGGCTCGGCCACGACGGCCGCCTCGGCGGCGGCGGGCCGTCACGCGTGGACCTCCGCGGCCGTGCGGTCGCGCAGCTCGGCCGGGGTGACGCCGGGCGCGGTCTCGACCAGTCTCAGCCCGTCGCCGGCGACGTCCAGCACGCCGAGGTCGGTGATGATCCGGTGCACGCACGCCCGGCCGGTGAGCGGCAGCGTGCACTCCTCGACGATCTTCGGCGTGCCGTCCCTGGCGGTGTGCTCCATGATCACGATGACCCGGCGCGCGCCGTGGACCAGGTCCATCGCCCCGCCCATACCCTTGACCAGCCTGCCGGGAACCATCCAGTTCGCCAGGTCCCCGCGCGCCGACACCTGCATCCCGCCGAGCACCGCCACGTCGATGTGCCCGCCGCGGATCATCCCGAACGACAGCGCCGAGTCGAAGAACGACGCGCCCGGCCGGACGGTCACCGTCTCCTTGCCCGCGTTGATCAGGTCAGGGTCCAGCTCGTGCTCGGCGGGATAGGGGCCGACGCCGAGGATGCCGTTCTCCGAGTGCAGGACCACGTCCACGTCCTGAGGAAGGAACGACGGGATCCGGGTGGGCAGGCCGATGCCGAGGTTGACGTAGTCGCCGTCGCGCAGCTCCGCCGCCGCCCGCGCGACCATCTCGTCCCGGGTCCAGCTCACAGGGCGACCGTCCGCTTCTCGACGGCCTTGTCGGCGGCCTGCTCGGGCGTGAGCACCAGCAGGCGCTGGACGAACACGCCGGGCAGGTGAACCTCGTCGGGGTCCAGCTCGGTCAGCTCCTCGACCTCGGCGATCGTGACCCGCCCGGCCATCGCGGCCAGCGGGTTGAAGTTGCGGGCGGACTTGCCGAAGACCAGGTTGCCGTGCCGGTCCCCCTTGGCCGCGCGGACGAGCGCGAAGTCCGTCGTGATGCCGTGCTCCAGCACGTACGGCCGGCCGTCGAACTCGCGGATCTCCTTGGGCGGCGAGGCGACGTCGATCGAGCCGTCGGGGTGGTGGCGCAGCGGCAGGCCGCCCTCGGCGACGGGCGTGCCCACGCCGGCAGGGGTGTAGAAGGCGGGGATCCCGGCGCCGCCCGCGCGCAGCCGCTCGGCCAGGCTGCCCTGCGGGGTCAGCTCGACCTCCAGCCTCCCCGTCAGGTACTGGCGGGCGAACTCCTTGTTGTCGCCGATGTAGGAGGCGGTCACGCGGGCGATGCGCCCGGCCGCCAGCAGGACGCCCAGGCCGCCGCCGTCGACTCCGCAGTTGTTCGACACCACGGAGATGCCGCTCACCCCGGTGGCGTGCAGGGCCTGGATCAACACGCTCGGGATGCCGCTGAGGCCGAAGCCGCCGACCGCGAACGAGGCGCCGTCACGCACGCCGGCCAGCGCCTCACCGGCGGTGGCGACCACCTTGTCTCCCCGCACGACGCTCCCTCCGCTCACCGGATGTGTTCGCACAGCGAACTTCAGTTCACTATTGTCGGACGAGTATGCGGACGCCGCGACGCCGCTGTCAAACAGTCTCGAGGCGGCACGCCGACCTGGCGGGCGGGCCGCCTCAGCCATCCGGCGGGCGTCCCGGGCCGTACGTCATGAGCTGTCGGAGGAGGGGCGGATGGAGCCGGCCGGAACCCTGGAGCGCGGGCTCGCCGTCCTGCGGGCGCTGACCGCCGAGCCCGCGCAGCGGATGCGCGCGACGGATCTGGTGCACGCGACGGGGCTGGCCAGGTCCACGATCGACCGCGTCCTGGCCACGTACGCCCGCCTGGACTACGTGCGGTTCGACGGGCGCGACGTGCGGCTCGCCCCGCGCCTGATGGAGCTGGGCGAGGCGTACCTGGCCTTCGGCGGCCTGCGTGACCGGCTGGCGCCGCTCGCGGAGGGGCTGGCCCGGGAGCTGGACGAGTCGGTGTCGCTGGCCGTCCTCGACGGCGACGGGGTCCGCTTCGTCGGCCAGTTCACGCGGCGGCGCACCATGTCGGTGGCCTTCCGGGTCGGCGACCTGCTGCCCGCCGCCCGCTGCGCGGCGGGCCTCGTCCTCCTCGATCCCGGCGCGCCGTGGGCCGAGGACGACCAGCTCGTCGAGCCGGGCCTGGTCGCGGTCGCGATGCCCGTACGGGACCCGGACGGCACGCCGGTCTGCGCGGTGAGCGTGGTCAGCCACACCAGCAGGCACACCGCCGCCGGGCTGCGCGAGCACGCCATGCCCAGCCTGCTCAGGACGGTCACGGAGATGGAAGCGACCCTGGCCGCCCCCCGCCCCGCCCGGGAGTCCGCCCTGCCCGCCCCCGTGGACATCCGCCGACCGGCCGCCGTGAACGCTCCAGCGGACGGCTCGGACGGCTCGGACGGCTCGGACGGCGGCCTGCGGTCGCTGGCGCGTGGGCTGGCCGTGCTGGCGGCGCTCGGCTCGACGCCCGGCGGCTCCACCCTGGCCGACGTCGCCAGGGCCACGGGGCTCCCCCGTGCCACGGTGCGGCGGTCGCTGCTGACCCTGGAACGCCTCGGGTACGCGGCGGCCGACGGCTCCCGCTTCACGCCGCTGCCCCGGGTGATGGAGCTGGGCTACGCCCACCTGTCGGAGCTCTCGTTCGGCGAGGTCGTCCAGCCGCACCTGGCGGACCTGGTGGCGCGGCTGCGCCATTCGGCCTCCGTCGCGGTGCTGTCCGGCGACGACGTCCTGTACGTGGCTCGGGTGCCGACCGCGAGCATCATGACCGTCGACATCAGGGTCGGCACGCGCTTCCCCGCGTACGCCACCTCCATGGGCCGGGTCCTGCTCGCGGACCAGCCCGAGGAGCGGCTGGCCGCCATCACGCTCCGGCCGCTGACCCGCCACACCGTCACGTCCCCCGCCGCGTTCGCACGGGCGGTCCACCGGGCCGGCGAGGACGGCTACGCCCTGGTGGACCAGGAGCTGGAGGAGGGGGTGCGGTCGATCGCGGTGCCCGTACGCGGCCGGGACGGACGGGTCGTGGCGGCCGTCAACGTCGCCACCCACGCCAGCCGCGCCACGCCCGACGACCTGCTGCGCGACGTCCTGCCCGCACTCACCGAGACCGCCGCCCGCATGGCGGCCGACCTCCGCCACCTCCCGGTCACGCCGTAACCGATCAGGCGCCGCTGTCGGGGAGGGCCGGGCGTATTTAGTAATCGGTACGGTATCGTTTATTAAATGACTGACACCGTGCTCATTGCCGGAGCCGGCCCCACGGGGCTGGCCCTCGCCGTCCACCTCACGCTGCACGACGTCCCTGTCCGGGTCGTCGACGCCGCCCCCGCCCCCGCCACCACCTCAAGGGCGCTCGGTCTGCAACCACGCGGCGCCGAGGTCCTGGAACGGATCGGCGCGCTCGGCGACCTGCCGGAGCGGTCGCAGCGCTCGCTCCACATGTCCTACAACGAGGGATCCCGCACCGTGCTGCGGCTCCAGGTCGGCCAGGCGGTGATGGACCAGCCGAAACAGGCGCTGCTGGTCTCGCAGGCCGAGGTCGAGGGAGTCCTGCGGCGACGGCTTCTGGAGCTGGGCGGCGACGTCGAGTGGGGCACCCGCGTGGCCGGGGCCCGGCAGGACGGCGAGGCCGTCACCGTCACCCTCCAGACGGGCGACGGCGCCGAGCAGCGCACCGGGACCGGCTGGCTCGTCGGCTGCGACGGCGCGCACAGCGCGGTGCGCAAGCTCGCCGGGATCGCCTTTCCCGGCCGCGCCCTCATCGAACGCCTGCTCATGGTCGACGTGCGGGCCCGGTGGCCCTTCGACCGGAACGGCAGCACGACCTGGATGGACGCCGGTCACATGCTGTCGGTGACCGCACTGCCGGACGACACCTGGCGGGTGTTCACCGAGCCACCGGCGGACCTGCCGGACGAGCTGTCCGAGAGCGAGATCACCGATCGGGTGCTGGAGGAGTTCGCCCGCCGCAGCGGCGTAGGGCGGGACACGGTCGAGGAAGTCCGCTGGGCCTCGGAGTTCCGGATCCACCGCCGCCTCGCCGAGGCCTACCGCCGCGGCCGGATCCTCATCGCGGGCGACGCCGCGCACATCCAGAGCCCCACCGGCGGTCAGGGCCAGAACACCGGACTGGGCGACGCGGAGAACCTCGCCTGGAAGCTGGTGCTCGTGACGCGCGGCCGCGCCGACCGGCGGCTCCTCGACACCTACGAGGGCGAGCGGCGCCCGCTGGCCCGCAACGTCCTGCGGGCCACCAGCACCGCGGTGGACATCATGTTGCCCGACACGCAGTGGAAACGCCTGCTCCGCGACAAGATGGTGCTGCCGGCCGTCCGCCTGCAGGCCGTGCAGCGCCGGCTGTGGCTGGCCGCGTCCCAGCTCGGCATCAGCTACCGGGGCGGGCCGCTGGCCCCGGAGACGCACTGGTGGACCTCCGGCCCCCGCCCGGGCGACCGGATGCCGGACATCAGGTGCCTGGACGCCGCCGGCGGCGAGGTCACCCTGCACGCGGCCGTCCTCGGGCGGTGGGTGGTACTCGCCGCCGACCGGCGCGTCGCCGACCGGCACGCCGAGGCCGCCGGGGCCCGGCTCGGCGCCGGCCTCGTCACCGCCCTCGTCCCCGTGCCGGCCGCCCATGGCCGGGAGCACGGCTGGGACCCGCGTGACGTGGTACTGGTCCGGCCCGACGGGCACATCGGTTGGCGTGGCCGCCCGGCACCCGACAGACTGGCGGCATGGCTCGATCAGGTGCTGTGGCCGGCGTAGAGCGCGGCCGTCCCCGTGACCCCGGCAACGACGCCGCGATCCTCGACGCGGCGCTGGACCTGCTGATCGAGCGAGGGGCCGCGGGCACCAGCATCGAGGCGGTCGCCCAGCGCGCCGGCGTGGCCAAGCTGACCGTCTACCGGCGCTGGCGCTCCAAGGAGGAGCTCCTCATGGCGGCCCTGGAGCACGCCCGTGACCCCGGCCTCGAAGCGCCGCCCACCGCCGGGCGGTCCCTGGAGGAGCTGATCGGGTATGTCGCGGAACTTCTGGGCCGGCCCCGGTTCCGGGCGCTGATGGCGCGCGTCATCGGCGCCTCGGTGGACTACCCGAAGTTGGTGACCGCCTACACCGAACGCTACCTCCGGCCCCGGATCGACGCCCTCGCCGACGTCGCCCGGCGCGCCGTCGCCGACGGCCACCTCCCGCCGGACACCGATCCCGGCGTCCTCCAGGACGTCCTGGCCGGTTCGATCGGGTTCGTCCTGCTGCGGGGCGAGGAGGAGGTGACCCCGGCGGAGGTCGAGCGCCGCCTGCGCACCCTCCTCCACCACGTCGGCTACCGGCCCTAGAAGAGGCTCCGGCCTTCGCCGGAGGCCGGGAAGCCGGGGCCGTGAAGCAGCAGCCGGCACGCGCCCGGGGGCCGGTGCGTGCCAATGACCGGCGCGTGCCGGTGACCGGCCGGGCGGCGGGGGCGGGACGGCCGGCTATCTCCACAGGTAGTCGTGGCGCGGCTCGGCGGGGCCGACGAAGACGCCGCCGTCCCTGACCTGCCACTCGAACTGGCCGTCCACCTCGTGGAAGGCCAGGAAGAGTCCGCAGACGCGGTCGCCGTCCTCGTCGGCCGCCGGGAGGGCGGCGAGCGCGCGGACCTGCTCCAGGACGTCGGCGGCACCGGCCTCCCGGACGGCCCGGGCGTAGCAGGCCGCGTCCAGCCAGCCGCCCTCGGGAAAGGCCCAGCCCGCACCGCCGCTCGCACGGATGACGCGCTCCGCCTCCGGCCGCTGCCCGTGGAGCTCCAGCCAGCCGCGTATGTGGACCCAGGCACCCATGAAGCCATGGTGGCGGACGGGCGGGCGCGCGGGGATCCCGGGGTCGCGCTCCGGGGCAGTGAGAGGCGCGGCCTCGGTCAGCCGGGCGGGGCCAGGATGTCGGCCACGGTGACGACGCGGATCAGCGGCTCGTACAGCCGCATGACCTCCAGGGCCCGCTGGTGGCTCGTGTCGTCCGCGCCCGCGCACGCGTCGGCGGCGACGAGCACCTCGGCGCCGGCGTCGGCCGCGGCCAGGGCCGTGGACAGCACGCAGCAGTCGGTGGACACGCCCGCCAGCACCAGGCGGCCGTCCGGGCCGACCCGGCCGGCCAGCTCCGGCGTCCACTTGCCGAACGTCGGGGCGTCCAGCGTCGGGCCGGCGTCGGCGGCCAGGCCGGCGAGGTCGTCCACCAGCCCGTACGCGCGGGAGTCGGGTGCCTGCAGGGCGAACGGCCAGCGTTCGTAGTAGTCCGCCCAGGCCCCGGCGGGCGCCTCGGGGGCGACGAAGCGGGTGAACGTGACCCGGGGGCCGAAGGCGCCGACCAGCTTCCTGATCGGCTCGACGGTCTCGGCGAAGCGGGGGGCGAACCAGGGGCTGTCCGGCTCGCCGAAGACCCGCTGCATGTCGATGACCGACAGCCAACCCGCGCGCGACGTCATGCCCGCGCCTCCTCGGCGGTCTCGGTGGAGGACGGCGCGCTCTCCTGGGCGCGGACCCGCGACCGGCCGAGCACCAGCATGGCGACGAAGCCGACGGCCAGCGCGACCAGGACGCCCAGGTTGGCGAAGGCCCAGTCGCCCTCCTTGCCACCCAGCCCGAGCGGGCCGAGCAGGTAGCCCTGCCAGGCCAGCCAGCTCGCGCCGCCGTTGGTGACCAGGCCCCAGCCGAGGACGGCGCCGGCGCCCACGACCGCGACGGGCAGCAGCGGCACGTCACCGTAGCGGCCCCGCGGGCGGTAGAGGTCGGCCTCGTCGTAGTCGCGGCGGCGCAGCGCGAGGTCGGCCAGCATGACGCCGCACCAGGCGGCGATCGGGACGCCGAGTGTGGTGAGGAACCCCATGAACGGGCCGAGGAAGTCGTCGGCGACGAACACGATGTACACGGTGCCCGCCACCATCAGCGCCCCGTCGATCAGCGCGGCGACGTAGCGCGGCGCCCGCAGGCCGGCCGCCAGCAGCGCCAGCCCGGAGGAGTAGATGTCGAGCACCGCCCCGCCGACCAGGCCGAGCACCGCCACCGCCGCGAACGGGATGAGGAACCACGTGGGCAGGACCGTGGTCAGCGCCCCGATCGGGTCCGCGGCGACCGCCTTGTTCAGCCCCGGGGACGAGCCCGCCAGCAGCAGGCCGAACACCAGCAGGACCAGCGGCGCCAGCGACGCCCCGAAGGTCGTCCAGCCCACCACCCCCTTGCTCGACGACCGGCGCGGCAGGTAGCGCGAGTAGTCGGCGGCCGCGTTGACCCAGCCCAGCCCGAACCCGGTCACCATGAACACCAGGGCGCCGATGAACTGCTGGGCCGAGCCCGGCGCCACCGACTGCACGGCGTCCCAGTGGATGTGCGGCAGGACCAGGACGATGTACGCCACGGTCAGCACCCCGGTCACCACCGTGATGACGGTCTGCATGCGCATGATGACGTCGAAGCCCATGACGCCGCCGGCGACGATCAGCGCGGTCACCACGAGGAGCGCGATCGCCTTGGTGGAGGTGCCGCCGCCCCAGCCGAGGCGGTCGAGGACGGTCGCGGCGGCCAGCGTGGCGAGCGCCGTCAGGGCGGTCTCCCAGCCGAGGGTGAGCATCCACGAGATCGCGGACGGGAGCCGGTTGCCGCGCACGCCGAACGCCGCCCGGCTCAGCACCATCGTCGGGGCCGAGCCCCGCTTGCCGGCCACGGCGACGAACCCGCACAGCAGGAAGGAGAAGACGATCCCGACGGCCCCGGCGACCAGCGCCTGCCAGAACGAGATCCCGAAGCCGAGGGCGAACGAGCCGTAGCTCAGCCCGAGGACCGAGACGTTGGCCGCGAACCAGGGCCAGAACAGCTGGCGGGGGCGTCCTTTCCGATCGGCGTCCCCGATCACGTCGAGCCCGTGCGTCTCCACCTTGAGCCGCCCGCCGGCGCGTGTGTCCTGCGTGTCGTCCATCAGACCTACCTGTTCAGCCCGGCCTGTTCAGACCGGTCCGGTCGAACGTAGGCGCCGGTTTCGGATGTCGTCAATAGTGATATTCGTCCGGTGATTTGGCGACATGCCCGGATACCCGGACGCCCGGCCACACGGGCGCACCCGACATGGACACGACCATATTAGATAGCTAAGCTATCCAGCGATCGGATAGTTGAACTATCTAAAGGAGTCCCATGTTCTCCCTCATCGTCCTTCTCCTGGCCACGACACTCGGCCTGCGCCTGCTGGGCCGGCTCGGCGTCCGCCGGTTCGCGAGCTGGCCGATCAGCGCGGCCCACGCGCTGGCACTGCTGCTCGTCGTCACCGCGAGCGCGCACTTCGTGCCGGCCGGTGTCGCCTTCATGCCGAATCACGCCGACATGGTGGCGATGGTGCCGCCCTTCGTGCCGCTCCCCGCCCTCATGGTGTACGTGACCGGGGTGCTGGAGCTGCTCGGCGCCGCCGGGCTGGTCCTGACGGCGACCCGCCGGGCCGCCGGCGTCGCCCTGGCCATCCTCTTCGTGCTGCTGCTCCCGGCCAACGTGTACGCGGCGCTCGCCGGCGTGCCCCTCCAGGGCGCCCCCGCCACACCGCTGTGGGTGCGGATCCCGGAGCAGGTGCTGTACATCACGATCGCGCTCTGGGCGGCCCGCTCGACCGGCGCCCCCCTGACCCGCGCGCCCCGCGCACGATCCGCCGCGCGCTGACACAGCGTGGCGGGCGATTGCGGTTTCGCGATCGGTGTCATGGTTTGCAACCCTCCGGGACGCGGTAAAGCACTACACACGGTGACCGAATGGACACTGTACGGCGATGCCAGGCCGACAAAGGGGGCTCGGGGTCATGAGCACAGCCAAGCCGGATACCGCCCTGGATGAGGTGCACATCCTGTGGACGTCCGAAGGCATGAGCTGCGACGGGGACACCGTCTCGATCACGGCCGCCTCACTGCCGAGCATCGAGGACGTCCTCCTCGGGCTCGTGCCGGGCCTGCCCAAGGTCCACCTGCACAACAAGGTGCTCGCCCCGGAGGTCGGCGGCGCGTTCATGGCCGCGTTCCACCAGGCGGCCGAGGACCGGCTCGGCCCGTTCATCTTCGTGGTGGAGGGCTCCATCCCGAACGAGAACATCAACGGGGACGGCTACTGGACCTCGATGGGCAACGACCCGGCGACCGGGCAGCCCATCACGGTCAACGAGTGGATCGACCGGCTCGCGCCCCGGGCGTGGGCCGTGGTCGCGATCGGCACCTGCGCGGCGTACGGCGGCATCCACGCCATGGCGGGCAACCCGACGGGCTCGATGGGGCTGGCCGACTACCTGGGCCCGGACTTCCGCTCCGCGGGCGGCCTGCCCATCGTCAACGTGCCGGGCTGCCCGGTGCAGCCGGACAACTTCATGGAGACCCTGACCTGGCTGCTGTACCAGGCGGCCGGGCTGGCTCCGATGATCCCGCTCGACCGGCAGCTCCGGCCGACCTGGCTGTTCGGCAAGACGGTCCACGAGGGCTGCGACCGGGCGGGTTATTACGAGCAGGGCGACTTCGCCCTCGACTACAACTCGCCCAAGTGCCAGGTCAAGGTGGGCTGCTGGGGCCCGGTCGTCAACTGCAACGTCACCAAGCGCGGCTGGATGGCCGGCATCGGCGGCTGCCCCAACGTGGGCGGCATCTGCATCGGCTGCACGATGCCCGGCTTCCCGGACAAGTTCATGCCGTTCATGGACCAGCCGCCGGGGGCGTCCGTGTCCGCGGGCATGGCGGGCGTCTACGGCGGGCTCGTGCGCGGGCTGCGGGCCATCACCAACAAGACGGTCAACACCGAACCGAAGTGGCGTCACAACGAACGCAAGCTGACCAGCGGGTACGACCCCCGCTGGCAGGGCTAGAAGGGGGAGCGTCGAGGTGACGACCCGATCCGTGCCGGCGCAGGAGACGCGGCAGCTCGTGGAGATGTCCTGGGACCCGATCACCAGGATCATCGGCAACCTGGGCATCTACACCAAGATCGACTTCAACAACAGGCAGGTCGCGGAGTGCAAGAGCACCTCGTCCCTGTTCCGCGGCTACAGCGTGTTCATGAAGGGCAAGGACCCGCGCGACGCGCACTTCATCACCAGCCGCATCTGCGGCATCTGCGGTGACAACCACGCGGTCTGCTCGGTCTACGCACAGAACATGGCGTACGGGATCAAGCCCCCGCCGCTGGCCGACTGGATCCTCAACCTCGGCGAGGCCGCCGAGTACATGTTCGACCACACGCTGTTCCAGGACAACCTGGTCTTCGTCGACTACTGCGAGCAGATGGTCAAGGAGACCAACCCTGGCATGCTGCGCCGCGCCGAGACCACGGAGGCGCCCCGGGGGGACATCCACGGCTACCGGACCATCGCCGACATCATGCGGGCCTTCAACCCGTTCACCGGCGACGTGTACCGCGAGGCGCTGCAGGTCAGCCGGCTCACCCGGGAGATGTGCTGCCTCATGGAGGGCCGGCACGTGCACCCGTCGACCGTCTACCCGGGCGGCGTCGGCACGGTCGCCACGCCGCAGGTGTTCACCGACTACCTGGTGCGGCTGGTCCGGGCGCTCGACTTCATCAAGCGGGCCGTCCCCATGAACGACGACGTCTTCGACTTCTTCTACCAGGCGCTGCCCGGCTACGAGGAGGTCGGCCGGCGGCGGATCATGCTGGGCTGCTGGGGGGCGTTCCAGGACCCGAACGTGGTCGACTACGACTACCGGCACATGGAGGAGTGGGGCCGGGCCATGTTCGTGACGCCCGGCATCGTGCTGGACGGCGAGCTGCTGACCACCAACCTCGTCGACATCAACCTCGGCATCCGCATCCTGCTCGGCAGCTCGTACTACGACGACTGGCAGGGCGAGGAGACGTTCGTCACCCAGGACCCGCTCGGCAACCCCGTCGACCAGCGCCACCCGTGGAACCAGACGACGCTGCCCAAGCCGCAGCGGCGCGACCTGGAGAACGGCAACTACAGCTGGGTCATGAGCCCCCGCTGGTACGACCGGCGCACCGGCGACCACCTGGCCCTGGACACCGGCGGCGGGCCGCTGGCCCGGCTGTGGAGCACGGCGCTGGCCGGGCTGGTCGACGTCGGCGGCGTCCGCGCCACCGGGCACAGCGTGGAGATCAACCTGCCGAAGTCCGGCTCCCTGCCGGAGACGCGGCTGGAGTGGCACGTGCCGAAGTGGGCCAACACGATCGAGCGCAACCGGGCCCGGATGTACTTCGTCGCCTACGCCGCCGCGCTGGCCTTCCACTTCGTCGAGCAGGCGCTCAGCGAGGTCAGGGCCGGGCGCACCAAGGTCTTCACCGACTTCGACGTGCCCGACGAGGCGATCGGCTGCGGCTTCCACGAGGCGGTGCGGGGCGTCCTGTCGCACCACATGGTCATCCGCGACGGGAAGATCGCCAACTATCACCCGTATCCGCCCACGCCGTGGAACGCCAGCCCGCGCGACATCTACGGGACGCCGGGCCCGTACGAGGACGCGGTGCAGGACCTGCCCATCTTCGAGGAGAACGGGCCGGAGAACTTCAAGGGCATCGACATCATGCGGACCGTCCGCAGCTTCGACCCGTGCCTGCCGTGCGGCGTGCACATGTACCTCGGCGACGGCAAGGTGCTGCGGCAGGTCCACTCCCCCACCCTCGGCACGAGCGTCCCGGGCTGATCCGCGATGGACGACCAGGAGGTGACCGAGCGGGTGCGCCGCGTCGAGGCGCTGCTCGAAGACGGGGCGGACCCGCGGGCCGTGGAGCTCGCCGAGGCGCTGCTCGACCTGTACGGCGAGGCGCTGGGGCGGGTCATGGCCGTGGCTGCCGCGGCCGGCGGCGGCCTGCCGGAGCGGATCGCGGCCGACGGCCTGGTGGCGCACCTGCTGCTGCTGCACGGCCTGCATCCGCTGGACGCGACCACCCGCATCGGCCACGCGCTGGAGGCGGCGCGGGACCGGCTGGGCGGGGCGGAGGCGGAGGTCGTGGCGGTCGAGGACGACCTGGTGCGGCTGCGGCTGCGCCGGCCGGGCGGGGGCTGCCGGTCCTCGGCGGCGCGGGTGCGCGCGGCCGTGGAGCAGGCGGTGCGCGACGCGGCGCCGGAGTTCGAACGGGTCGTGGTGGAGGAGCCGGCCGCCGTACCGGCTCCCGTGGTGATCCCCGTGGAGAGCCTGCTCAGGGCCCCGAGGACGCGGGCGTGAGGCGGCGCCGATGACGGGGAGCGCGCTGCGCAGGCTCATCGCCCGTCCGGGCGCGGCGCCGGGACAGCGGGTGGTCGGCTCCGGGGGCGAGGCCGAGGAGCGGTGCGAGCTGTGCGCCGCCCCCCTTCCCGAGGCGCACCGGCACCTGCTCGATCTCAAGGCCCGCGAGCTGCGCTGCGCCTGCCGGCCGTGCTCCGTGCTGTTCGACGGTCCGGGCGGCCCGCCGCACTCGGAGGACGCGGGTGGCACGGGCGCCGTGGGCGGCCCCTACCGGCTGGTTCCCGACCGCCGGTGGCTCCTGGACGGGTTCGAGCTGGACGACGAGACGTGGGCCGGGCTGAGCATCCCGGTCCGGATGGCGTTCCTCCTCCACGACGCGGCGGCGCGGCGTACGGCGCTGTTCTACCCGAGCCCCGCCGGCGCCGTCGAGTCCCCGCTGGAGCCGTCCCTGTGGCGGCGGCTGGAGGAGGCCAACCCGGTGCTGCGGCGGGTGACACCGGACGTCGAGGCCCTGCTCGTCAACCGGACCGGCGCCGCCGGGGAGCACTGGATCGTGCCCGTGGACGACTGCTACGCCCTGGTCGGCCTGCTGCGTACCCACTGGAAGGGGCTCGCCGGAGGAGCGCGGGTCTGGGACGCGATCAACGACTTCTTCGGCGAGCTGCGTGAGAGGTCGACGACCGTGCCCGCAGCCCGGAACCCGACAGTTGAGGGGAGAACGCGATGACCCGCAAGAGCGAATCGCACATCAGGACGGGACGGCGCCAGGTGCGCCCCGACACGCCCTCGCACATCAAGGGGGTCAACGAGGGCAACGCCGTGGGCCACTACGAGCGCCAGGTGGGGCACCTCATCGACGGCCGCTCCACCGCCGCGCGCTCCACCGGCGTCAACGCCGCGGACCGCGACGTCATCGACCCCGACATGCCCAACCTCTCCCCCGCCTGATCCCGTGTCCGACACGACGACGGCCGGCGGCGTTCCGGCCCTGCGCATCACGGTCGAGGACGCCCGGGCCGCCGAGTTCGCGGCCGTGCCGGCGCTGGAGTTCGCGCTGCGGATCACCGACGCGAGCGGCTGCGAGGTGCGGTCGGTCATCCTGGAGACGCAGTTGCGCATCGCCGCCGCCCGCCGCGGCTACGACGAGGCGAGCCGCGAGCGGCTCGCGGAGGTGTTCGGGCCGTCCGAGCTGTGGGGCAGGAGCCTGGGCAGCCTGATGTGGGCGCAGACCGTCACGCACCTGCCCGCCTTCACCGGCGAGACGGCCGCGCTGGTACGCGTGCCCTGTACCTACGACTTCGACGTGGCCGCCGCCAAGTACCTCCACGCCGTGCGCGACGGCGAGATCCCGCTGGAGTTCCTCTTCAGCGGCACGACGTTCCACCTCGACGGCGGGGCGCTGCGGGCCGCGCGCCTCCCGTGGGACACCGAGGCCGGGTTCCGCATGCCGGCCGCCACCTGGCGGGAGCTCATGGACCACTACTTCCCCGGAGACGCCTGGCTACGGCTGGGCCGTGACATGTTCGACCGGCTGCACGCCTACCGGACCCGCAACGCCCTGCCGGGCTGGGACGACGTCGTGGAGTCGCTGCTGAAGGCGGGAGCCGTTGATGGACGCTGAAGGCGGGGAGCCGCTGATGGACCAGGTCGGGCAGATCGCGCGGGCCGTGCTGTACGAGGGCTACCTGCTGTGGCCGTACCGGCAGTCGGCGCTGAAGAACCGGCACCGCTGGACGATCGGCGGCGTGCACCCCGAGCCGTACGGACGGGCGCACGACGGCAACCCGTGGCTGATGCGGACCCAGTGCCTCCTGGAGGCGGACCCCGGCGCGGCCGTGGACGTGCGGGTGCGCTTCCTGCACGTCGTCGTCCGGGAGCCGGCCCTGCTCCGGGACGGCGTACCGGAGCCTGTGCCGGAGCCGGTCTCCGGCAGAGGCTCCGGCGGGGTGCCCGAGACCGTGCCGGAGCCCGGCGGCGTGCGCGTGCTGGTCCGGGAGGAGGCGGTGGAGCGGGAGGTGGCGGCGTGCGGCCTGGCCCTGGAGGGCCTGCTGCGGCGGCCCGCCCGCGTCGCGATCGACGTGCCCGCGGGGCGGGAGTACGAGGTCCTCGCCGACGGGTCCGGCGCGGCGCTCCGGTCCTGGGAGGAGCTGCGCGGGCACGTCGAGGTGGGCGCCGAGCAGGTGGAGCCCGGCCTGTTCCGGCTGACGGTCACCGTGGTCAACACCACTGCGTGGGAGGGCGGCACCCGTACCGCCGCGATGCGGCGCACCCTGGTCTCGGCGCACAGCGTGCTGCACGCGCCGGACGGCCGGTTCGTCTCGCTGATGGACCCGCCCGAGGAGCTGCGCGCCCACGCGGAGAGCTGCGGCAACGTCGGCACCTGGCCGGTCCTCGTCGGCGAGAAGGGCGAGCGGCACACGATGCTGTCGGCGCCGATCATCCTGTACGACCACCCGCGGATCTCGCCGGAGAGTCCGGGCGACCTGTTCGACGCGACGGAGATCGACCAGCTGCTGACGCTGAGCGTGCTGGCGCTGAGCGACGAGGAGAAGCGGGAGATCCGCGAGGGCGACCCGCGGGGCAGGGAGATCCTGGAGCGGTGCGACGCCCTCACGCCCGAGCGGCTCATGCGGCTGCACGGGGTCCTGCGCACGGAGCCGACATGAACGACGGTTCGGGGGACGGGGCCGATCGCATGGTGGGGATGGGGTTCTGGGCGCGGATGGAGCGGCGTGGCCCCGACGTGGTGACCATCGCCGGGCGGCCCGTACGGTCCGGCTCCCGGGTCCGGCTGCGCCCCTCCGCGCTGGGGCGGACCGACATCATGGACCTGGTCCTGGACGGCCGCGTCGCCGTCGTCGAGTCGATCGAGCAGGACGACGAGGGCGCCTTCCACCTCGCGGTGACCCTCGACGACGACCCGGGCCGCGACCTCGGTGAGGCCCGGATGCCGGGCCACCGGTTCTTCTACGGGGCCGACGAGGTCGAGCCGCTGGACGCGCCGGCCGCGCAGGCTCCGGGCACGCGGATCCTCGTCGCGGGCATCGGCAACGTCTTCCTCGGCGACGACGGGTTCGGCGTCGAGGTGGCCCGCCGGATGGCCGCGCTGCCGCAGCCGGCCGGCGTGGACGTGGTCGACTTCGGCATCCGCGGCATGGACCTGGTCTACGCGCTCCAGCGGGACTACGACCTCGCGATCCTCGTGGACGCCGCGCCGCGCGGTGAGGCGCCCGGCACGCTGACGGTGCTGGAGCCGGACCCGGCGGGCGGGCCCTCGGGGGCGCAGGTCGAGGGCCACGGCATGGACCCGGTCCAGGTGCTGCGCCTGGCCGGGGAGCTCGGCCGGCTGCCCGGCCGGGTGGTCGTCGTGTGCTGCGAGCCCGCCATGGCGCCGGCCGGCGGGCCGGACGAGGACGTGCTCGTGGAGCTGAGCGAGCCCGTGCGGCAGGCGGCCGGCCAAGCCGTCCGTCTGGTGATGGACATGATTGCGGAAAACGCCGGGCCCGCCTCCCGGCCTCCGCATCCGGAAGGAGGTGACATGACATGAGAAGGACACGAGTAGCGGCATTGATCGCCACAGCCGTGGTGACCGCGGCGATTGCCCGCCAATGGCCGGAGATCAAGCGTTATCTGACGATGAAACGGATGTAGCGCCGTATGCACGAGATCGGAATGTGCGAGGGCCTGGTCGAGCTGCTGGAGCAGCGAGCCGGAGGCAGGCGGATCACCGGCGCGCGGGTGCGCGTGGGCGTCCGCCACGCCGTCGTGGACGACGCGTTCGGCCAGGCCTTCACGCTCGCCGCGGCGGGCACCGCCGCGCAGGACGCCGCCGTCGATCTCGTCGTCATGCCGGTCACCGTCACGTGCCGGGCCTGCGGCGCGCGCTGCGAGTCGCTGGACGTGCTGGCGGTCTGCCCGCCGTGCGGCAGCGCCGACGTGGACGTCTCCGGCGGCGACGAGCTGGTGCTGGAGTCCATCACCTTCGGGGAGGAGCCGGCCGATGTGCCTGGGCATCCCCGGTGAGCTCGTCGCCGCCGACCCGGACAACGCCGACCTCGCCGTGGTGGACGTCGCCGGGGTGCGCCGCCGGATCAACGTCGGCCTCCTCGTGGAGGAGGACCTGAAGGTCGGCGACTGGGTGCTGGTGCACGTGGGGTTCGCGCTGTCGAGGATCTCCGAGTCGGAGGCGCAGGCGGTGCTCGACTACCTGGAGGGCCTCGGGCAGGCCTACGACGACGAGCTGGACGCGCTGCGCCGGTCGGACATCACGTGAGGGGGGCGCGTGCGGTTCGTCGATGAGTACCGCGACGCGGACAGGGCACGGACACTGGCCGCGGACATCGCCGCCCGGTGCGAGCCGGGCCGCCGGTACACGTTCATGGAGGTGTGCGGCGGGCACACCCACACGATCTACAAGCACGGGCTGGAAGACCTGCTGCCGGAGGAGGTCGTGCTCGTGCACGGCCCCGGCTGCCCGGTGTGCGTGATCCCGATGGGGCGGGTGGACGACGCCATCCACATCGCCTCCCAGCCCGACGTGATCATGACGTCGTTCGGCGACATGATGCGGGTGCCGGGCGGAACCGGCTCCTTCCTGGAGGCCAAGGCCGCCGGCGCCGACATCCGCATGGTGTACTCCCCGCTCGACGCCCTCAAGATCGCCAAGGAGAACCCGGAGCGGCGGGTGGTGTTCATGGCGATCGGGTTCGAGACGACCGCGCCGTCCACGGCGATGACCGTGCTGCGGGCCGCCGCCGAGAACGTGCGCAACTTCTCGGTCTTCTGCAACCACGTCCTGATCATTCCGGCGATCAAGGCCATCCTCGACTCCCCGGACCTGCGCCTGGACGGCTTCATCGGGCCCGGCCACGTCTCGGCCGTGATCGGCTGCCGGCCGTACGACTTCATCGCCCGCGACTACGGCAAGCCGCTGGTCGTCGCCGGGTTCGAGCCGCTGGACATCCTGCAGTCCGTGCACATGCTGCTCGGGCAGATCGCGGCGGGCCGCCGCGAGGTGGCCAACCAGTACGCGCGCGTGGTGCCGTGGGAGGGCAATCGCACGGCCATGGACGTCATCGGCCGGGTGATGCGGATGCGGGCGCACTTCGAGTGGCGCGGGCTCGGCTTCATCTCCCACTCGGCGCTCGGCCTGTCCGACGCGTACGCGGCCTTCGACGCCGAACGGATCTTCGAGCTGCCCGGGCTACGCGTGGCCGACCCCAAGTCCTGCCAGTGCGGCGAGGTGCTCAAGGGCGTGCTCAAGCCGTGGGAGTGCAAGGTGTTCGGGACGGCGTGCACGCCGGAGACGCCCATCGGCACCTGCATGGTGTCCTCCGAGGGCGCCTGCGCGGCGTACTACAACTTCGGCCGCTTCAGCCGCGAGCGCGTGAGGGAGGCGACCCGGTCATGACCGGCACCCCGCGGGGCGCGCTGCACGAGGACCTCCCGGATCCGGTGCGCGCGCCGGCGTCCGAGGAGGACCCGTTCCCCGCTCCCGGCACCCCGCACCGCGACCGCGAGCAGCAGGTCCTCGACCGGATCGCCCGGGCCAGGCGGCGCAAGCCGGTGGTCAGGGAGGAGCGGATCACGCTGGCCCACGGCGCGGGCGGCAAGGCCACGCAGACGCTGATCCAGGCGGTCTTCCTGGAGGCCTTCCGCAACCCGCTCCTGGCCCCTCTGGAGGACGGGGCGACGCTGCGGACGGGCGACGCGCGGGTCGCGTTCACCACCGACTCGTTCGTGGTGTCCCCGCTGTTCTTCCCCGGCGGCGACATCGGCGACCTCGCGGTCAACGGCACCGTCAACGACCTCGCGATGTGCGGGGCGCGGCCGGCGTACCTGGCCGCCGGGTTCATCCTGGAGGAGGGATTCCCCGTCGCGGACCTGCGGCGGATCGCCGCGTCCATGGCGGCGGCGGCGACCGCGGCCGGGGTGGAGATCGTCACCGGCGACACCAAGGTCGTCCAGCGGGGCAAGGCCGACGGCTGCTACGTCACCACCACCGGTGTCGGCCTCCTGGAGCGGCCCGCGGAGCTGTCGGTCGCCCACGCCCGGCCGGGCGACGCGGTCATCGTGTCCGGGCCGATCGGGGAGCACGGCGCCGCGATCATGCTGGCGCGCGGCGAGTTCGGCATCGAGGCGCCGATCGTCTCCGACACGGCTCCGCTGCACGGGATCGTGGCCGCGCTGCTGGACGCCCTGCCCGGTCGGGTACGGGCGCTGCGCGACGCCACGCGCGGCGGGGTGGCCACCATCCTCAACGAGGTGGCCTCCGCCTCCGGCGTGTCCGTGGTGGCCGAGGAGGAGGCGCTGCCGGTGCGGCCCGAGGTGACCGGCGTGTGCGAACTGCTGGGCATCGACCCGCTGTACGTGGCGTGCGAGGGCAGGTTCGTGGCCGTGGTGGACGGCGGGCACGCGGAGCGCGCGGTGGAGGTGCTGCGCGGGCATCCGCTCGGGGCGGGGGCGGCGGTGATCGGCACGGTGCGGGACGACCCGCCGGGGCTGGTCCTGCTGCGTACGGCGTTCGGCGGCACCCGGATCGTGGACCTGCTCGTGGGCGACCCGCTTCCCCGCATCTGCTGAGGACCGCCCGCCCCCGCGACCCGACGGGAACGGCGAGCCAGGGGCGGGCGGCGGGGTCGACGCGTCAGGGCGGGCGACGGATCAAGGCGGGCGGCGGATCAGGGGCGGGCGGCGGCCACGACCGCCTGGCCGAGGCTGATCCCGCCGTCGTTGCAGGGCACCCGCCGGTGCGTCAGCACCCGCAACCCGCGGGCGCGCAGCCCGTCGGCCACGCCGCCGAGCAGGAGCCCGTTGGCGAACACGCCGCCCGACAGCGCCACCGTGCCGATCCCCGTGGCCCCGGCGACCACGCCGACGGCCGTCACCACCGCGCCGGCCAGCCCGTGGTGGAAGCGTGCCGCGATCACCCCGGCCGGCACGCCGCGCCGCAGGTCGCCGGCGACGGCCCGCACCAGGTCGGTGCTCCTGATCACCACGGGCGCGGTCCCGGTCACCGCCACCGGGTAGCCGTCGCGCACGTCCGGATCGGCCCGCTGCTCCAGGCCGATCGCCGCCTGTCCCTCGTAGGTGACGGTGTCGCGGACGCCCAGCAGCGCCGCCACCGCGTCGAACAGCCGCCCGGCGCTGGAGGTGAGCGGCGCGGCGGGGCCACCGAAAGCGGCCAGCGCGGCCACCGCCGGCCAGTGCCGCGCGTTGCGGCGGGCCACCGCGAGCCCGCCGGCCGGCTCCCCCGCGGCCCCCAGGCAGGCCGCCGCCATCCGCCACGGCTGGCGGATCGCCGTGACGCCGCCCGGCAGCGGCACCGGCTCCAGGTGCCCGGCCCGCTCGTACGCCGCCAGGCTCGCCACCAGCAGCTCGCCGCCCCAGACGGTGCCGTCGGGCCCGTACCCGGTGCCGTCGAACGCCACCCCGATGACCGGGCCGGCCTCGCCGTTGTCGGCCAGGCACGAGGCGATGTGGGCGTGGTGGTGCTGCACGGCGACCGTCTCCACGCCGTCCAGGTCCTGGGCGTACGTGGTGGACAGGTAGCCGGGGTGCAGGTCGTGGGCGACGACCTCGGGATCGACGCCGAGCAGCCGCCGGAAGCGGACGACCTCGGCGGTGAAGGCGCGCAGGGCCAGGTGGCTCTCCAGGTCGCCGAGGTGCTGCGACAGCACCGCGTGCCGCTCCCGCCCGAGACAGAAGGTGCTCTTCTGCTCGGCGCCGCAGGCCAGGACGGGCCGGCGGAACGGCCACGGCAGGGTGAGCGGCTCCGGGGCGTACCCGCGTGACCGTCGTACGGGCATCGGCGCGCCGCGGAACACCCGCAGCACGGAGTCGTCGGCGGGCGCGTGAATCGGCCGGTCGTGGCACAGGAGCGCGTCGGCGACGCCGCCCAGGCGCCGCAACGCGTCCCCGTCGTCGTGCGCGATCGGCTCGTCGGCCAGGTTCCCGCTGGTCAGCACGTACGGCCGGGCCAGCTCGCGGCAGAGCAGGTGGTGCAGCGGCGTGTACGGCAGCAGCACGCCCAGGTCGGGGCCGTCGGGCGCCACCGAGGGCGCGAGCGGCGCGCCGGGCCGCCGGGGCAGCAGCACGATCGGCCGGCGCGGCCCCGTGAGCATGGCCGCGGCGGCCTCGCCGGCCTCGCACAGCTCCCGCACGGCCGGCAGATCCGCCGTCATGACCGCGAACGCCTTGTCCGGCCGCCGCTTGCGGGCCCGCAGCCGCGCGACCGCGGCCTCGTCGGCGGCGTCCACGGCGAGGTGGTAGCCGCCGAGCCCCTTGACGGCCAGCACAGCGCCGTCCGCGACCAGGGCGGCCGCCCGCGTGAGGGGGTCGCCGGGGAGCGTCGATCCGTCGGGCGCGCGCAGCGTGAGCCGGGGGCCGCAGGCGGGGCAGCACGTGGGCTGGGCGTGGAAGCGGCGGTCGGCCGGGTCGTGGTACTCGCGGGCGCAGGCGGCGCACAGGGCGAAGCCCGCCATCGTGGTCACCGCCCGGTCGTACGGGACCGCCGTGATGATCGTGAAGCGCGGGCCGCAGGCGGTGCAGTTGACGAACGGGTACCGGAAGCGCCGGTCGGCCGGGTCGAACAGCTCGGCCAGGCAGTCGTCGCAGGTGGCCACGTCCGGCGGGACGAGCGCCCGGCCGGGGGCGCCGGGGCCGCCGGGGCCGCCGGCGACGCTGGGCACGATCCGGAACCCGCCCGCGCCGGTCGGCGGCACGGGGGTGACGCTGACCCGGTCGACGACGGCCAGCGCGGGCGCCCGCTCGCGCACCGCCTCCACCAGCGCGGCGACCGCGGAGGGCGGCCCCTCCGCCTCGATGAACACGCCGCCGCCGTCGTTGCCGACCAGCCCCGCCAGCCCGTACCGGGCGGCGAGGCCGTGCACGAACGGCCGGAAACCGACCCCCTGCACGATGCCCTCGACCCGGATCAGCGAGCGCACCCGCCCGCTCACGCCTCCGCCGGCTCCGCCCGCACGAGCTCGCGCAGCACGTGGCAGGCCGTGGTCTGCGCCTCCTGGACGCGGTGCACCGACGACGACGGGACGACGAACAGGTGGTCGGCCAGGCGCTCCTCGGCCATCCGGCCGCCGCCCGACCCGGCGAAGCCCACCGTCACCATGCCGGTGCGGCGCGCCTGCTCCAGGCCGCGCAGTACGTTGACGGACCCGCCGCTGGTGGACAGGGCCATCGCCACGTCGCCGGGGCGGCCGAGCGCGGCGAGCTGCCGGGCGAAGACCACGTCGAACGCGACGTCGTTGGCCAGCGCCGTCAGCAGCGCCGCGTCACCGGTCAGCGAGATCGCCGGCAGGGCCGGCCATGGCCGGCCGCCGTCCCGGTCCGGGGTGCGGAACACCTGGGCGACGGCCTGGGCGTCGGTGCTGCTGCCGCCGTTGCCGAACGCGAACAGCGTGCCCCCGGCCCGGAAGGCCGTCGCCATGGCCGCGGCGCAGGCGGCCAGCGCCGGGCCCAGCGAGCCCAGGACCCGCAGGCGCAGCTCCAGGCTCTCGGCGGCCTTGGCCGCGGTGGAGCGGACGAGCTCCCGGGCGGCGTTCTCCCGGGCGCCCCGGGCCGCGTCGCCGGCCGGCGTCAGGAAGGGGTAGATCCCGCTCACGAGCCGTCACCGCCGAGCACCACGATGGCCTCCTTGGCGTGGACGAGGACCACGTCGCCGACCCGCGCCTCGACGAGGGCGACGCTGACCTCCTCGGTGCCGCAGCCGGTCTCGACGAGGGCGAGACCACCCGGCCGCAGCTCGGTGACGTGCACCGGCACGGCCGTGTCGGCGCACGTGACGCAGGTGCCGGCGGTGTCGCGGGTGGTGTCGCCGGCGGTGTCGCCGGCGGGCCGGGCGGGCGGCGCGAGCCCGGGGTCGTCGAGCAGCACGTGGACCAGCTCCCAGAGCAGGTGGTAGGCCGTCACGTGGACCTCCCGGGCGATCAGCGGGTCGTCGCAACGGGCGGCGAGCACGTGATCCGCGACGACACCGCCGAGCGAGCCGTCGCCGTATCCGGGCGGGCGGTCCGCATCACAGACGGAGCCCGGTGGGGCGGTCGTCAGGGCGATGGTGAGCATGCCCAGCTCGCGGGCCGCCGCCAGCCCGGCCAGGACGCGCCGGTCCCGCTCGCCGGCGGGCACGCCGAGCGCGATGTCCTCCGTCCGCCCGAACGTCTCGACCTGCGCGGCGAACACGGCCTCCGGCCCGCCGGACACGGCGAGACCGCCGAGCGCCGCCGCGTCGCCGGCCAGCGAGATCGCCGGCAGCGCCCGCTTGCCCACGATCACGGGGTGGGTGAACTCGACGGCCACGTGCCCCGCGTCGGCCGCCGCCGCGCCGTCGCCGAAGGTGATGAGCCGTCCCCCGCGCCGGAAGCGCTCCGCCATGTCCCCGGCCGCGCGGACGATCCGCCCGGCGTCGCGGGCCAGCGCCTCACCGGGCGCGGTCCGGCGCGCGGCGGCGAGCTCCAGCAGGCGGTCGGGTGTCCCTGGTTCGATGGCCATGCGCGTCCCCCGTGGTGGTGCCTTCGCAGCCATGCTCATCGGCGCGGGGACGCGGCCGGGGCTCGTGCGTGCCCGCGTCCCGTCAATCTTGGGGAACGTTTCAGTTGCGCGGCGGCCGCCGCCTTATTCGACCAAACGCTTGCTCGGAATGCGGCTGCGAGGCGACAATGCATCCGTTGTGAAACAGGTTCTAACAAGGAAGACCCGTCCGGGAGGAACCGACCATGCGCGCCGCAATAGTCCACGAGCCCGGTGCCGCCCTCGAACTGCGCGACGACGTCACGGTCGCCGGGCCCGACCCTGGCGAGGTCAGGATCCGCGTCCGGGCGACCGGCGTCTGCCACTCCGACGTCTCCGCGCTCAAGGGCGTGCTGCCCACCTCCTTGCCGGCCGTGCTCGGGCACGAGGCCGCGGGCGAGGTGGTCGAGATCGGCTCCCGGGTGACCGGGCTGGCGCCGGGCGACCACGTGGTGCTGTCGTTCATCCCGGCCTGCGGGACCTGCCCCGACTGCCTGGGCGGCCAGCCGTACCTGTGCATCACGTACGTCCTGGAAGGCTTCACCAAGCCGCGCTTCCGCCTCGCCGGCGACACCCCGTGCTTCGGCTTCGGCGGCGTCGGCGCCTGGGCCGAGGAGCTCGTCGTCCCCGCCCAGGCCGCGATCAGGATCGACCCGGACGTGCCGTTCGAGCTCGCCGCGCTGCTGAGCTGCGCGGTCGCCACCGGTGTGGGCGCGGTCATCAACACGGCCGGGGTCGATGAGGGCTCGTCCGTCGTCGTCATCGGCGCGGGCGGCATCGGGCTGTCGGTCATCCAGGGGGCGCGGCTGGCCGGCGCGGCGACCATCCTGGCCGTGGACCCGGTCGTGGCCAAGCACGAGCTCGCCAAGGGCTTCGGCGCCACCCACGCCACCACGCCGGACCAGATGGAGGCGGTCAAGGGCCTGCTCACCGGCGGGCGCGGCTTCGACCACGCCTTCGAGGCCGTCGGCCGGTCGAGCACCGTGAAGGCCGCCTGGCAGGCCGCCAGGCGCGGCGGGAACGTCGTGGTCGTGGGCGCGGGGGCCGCGGACGACCAGGTCGAGATCGACGCCTTCTCCCTGCTGTTCGACGGCAAGAACATCCTCAGCTCCATCTACGGCTGCTCCGACCTGCGCCGCGACGCCAAGCGGTTCGTGGACCTGTGGCGGGCCGGCCGGCTGGACCTGGAGAGCCTCATCACCCGCCGCATCCGCTTCGAGGACCTGGCCGACGCCGTCAAGACCCTGGACAAGGGCGGGGACGTGATCCGCCAGGTGGTGCTCTTCGACTGACGGCGCCGGAACGAGCCCATGGTGTTGCCGCGGCACGGCGATCCTCACCGCGGGCTCCCCTACCTGGCAGCGCTTGATCGATCCGTGCGCATGAGGGCGGCGGCGACGGCGGTGGCGGCCAGCAGCGCGGCGGCGAGCAGGCCGGCCGACCGGGCGGCGGACACGTGCCCGGCGCCCTGCGCCAGGCCGCGCAGGAAGGCGCCGCCGAGGACCGCGGTGCCGAGCGTCGCGCCCAGTTGCTGGACGGCGTTGAGCAGCCCGGCGGCCGAGCCGGTCTCGTGGGGGCGGACGCGGGACAGCGCGGCGGTGAAGAAGGGGGTGGTGAACAGCCCGTTCCCGGCGCCGGCGACGGCCAGTCCCGCGGCCACGAGCCACCCGAGGCCCCCCGCGGACTCGTGGTGGGCGGTGAGGGTGATCGCCAGTCCGGCGAGCATGACGGCGAGCCCGGCGAACATCAGCCGCGGCCCGTACCGGGGCACCAGGCGGGCGCCCGCGACCAAGGAGGCCACCCCCATGGCCGCCGACCAGGGCAGCAGCGAGAGCCCGGCGGTCACCACGTCGCGTCCCAGGCCGAGCTGGACCTCCAGGACGACCACGAGCGTCAGACCGTTCATCGCCGCGAAGAACAGGGCCGAGGTCGCCAGCGCGGCCGGGAAGCCGCGGTCCCGGAACAGGCTCACCTCGACCAGCCCGTCACGACCCGTCCGGGCCCGGCGGCGCTGGTGCAGGCCGAACACCACGGACAGGACCACCCCTGCCGCCGCCATGGCCCAGCCCGCCGCCGGCCCTCCGGCGGCCTCGCCCCGGATGAGCGGGTACACCAGCAGACCGGTGCCGAGCGCCGCGAGCACGGTCCCCGTCCCGTCGAGACGTGGCAGGCCCGGGCCGCCCGCCGTACGGGGCTCTCCGGCCGGCATCAGGGGGACGACGGCCAGCACGGCGGCGGCCAGAGGCACGTTGACCAGGAAGACCGATCGCCATGACGAGCCGAGCAGGTCGGCGTGCGTGAGCACGGCGCCCAGGACCGGCCCGGCGACGGCGGCCAGCCCCATCACCGGCCCGATGCTCCCCATGGCCCTGGCCAGCTCGGCGCCGTCGAACATGGTCCGGATCAGCCCGATGGTCTGCGGGATGACCAGCGCGGCGGCGGCGCCCTGGACCGCCCGCAGGCCGATCAGCGTCCCGGCCTCCGGCGCGAGCGCACAGGCGGCCGAGGCGAGTGCGAACGCGGCCACGCCGGCGGCGAACACCCGCCGCCGCCCGGCCAGGTCGCCCAGCCGGCCGCCGGTGATCAGCAGCACCGCGAACGGCAGCGTGTACGCGGCGTTGAACCACGGGATGGCCGAGGCGTCGCCGCCGAGATCGGCGTGGATGACCGGCGCGGCGACCGTCACGATCGTCGCGTCGAGCAGGTTCATCGCCTCGGCGACGAGCAGGGCGGCCAGCCCGGCCCATCGCCACCGGTGGGCGACGTGGTGATGGAGCAGCATCGGGTTCCCTCTTCCTCGGAGTCGTTCCGGGGAACAGGGTCGGGCGGAGGGCGGCGGCCTTCCAGCCAGGCGGCCCGAAATGATGATTTTCTCCATCTGACAGGGATTACTTGGTGATCGCGTGCAGGCCCCGGTGACGGTCCGGGTGAGGTGGCAGGCCACCTGGGCGCTGACCTCAAGGCACGGCGGATCGGCCGGTGCGGCGCCTTTGCTGCCGATGGTCTGCCGCGCCGACCTGCCCAGCGATGTGGTCGACCGCCTCGGTCGGTACTTCCACCGGATCCGCCAGGACCGTGCCGAGTGCCCGGGCTGCGGCCACCTGTAGCCCAGTGGCCGGTGGCGGGTCACCCCCGAGGTTGAGATATTTCTGCCGTCACGGAACCGGACACGGCAGCTCTTGCGATAGATCGGAATGTGCGCCTATTCCTCATACGCCGCCGGGAACCACCCCCGGTCGGTCCCGACAGTAACGATGCGGAGCTTCTCGCGGCCGTTGCCGCTGAGCGGGTGGAGGCGCTGAAGATCCTGCACCAGCGGCACGCGCCCTGGCTGCGAGTACGGCTGGCCCGCCGGTGCGCCGACGCGGACCTGGTTGACGATGCGATCCAGGACACCTTCGTCGCCGTCTGGCGCGACGCGCACCGCTACCGTGCGCGGGAAGGTGAGGCGGCGGCGTGGATCTGGACCATCGCGATACGCAGGCTGATCTCTGCGCTGCGCCGGAGCGGCGCCGCCTCGCCCGTCGCCGCACTTGATGGCTCCCCCGCAGCGGGAGGCCACCGATCAGGTGCACGCCCGATCTCCGCATACCTGATCACTGAGTCGGCCGAGGACGCGGTCTTGCTCGGCGTGGAGCACGGCGACCTGGGCGCCGCGCTGGCCAGGCTGTCGCCGGACCTGCGCGCGGCCATCCAGGCGACCGTGCTCGACGACCTCACTGTGCGTGAGGCCGCCCAACTCCTCGGCATCCCTGAGGGAACCGTGAAGACCCGCGTTATGCGGGCCAAGGCCCAGCTCAGGGGGTATCTCGCATGAACGCGCAATGGCACCTGCCCGCGGAGCTGATCGAGCGCTACATGAGCGGCCATCTCGAACCGGTCCAGGTGATGTCGGTGGAGAGCCACCTCGCCCGGTGTGAAGCCTGCCGTGCGGAGGTGCCGTACGAGCGGGAGTGGCTCGCCGTGAGCTGGGCGAGGATCGAGGACGTGGTGGACCGGCCTCGGCCGCGGCCTGTGGCACGGCTTCTGCGTCGGTTCGGTGTCCCCGAGCACGTGGCCACGTTTCTCGCGGCCACCCCTGCTCTCGCCCGGGGATGGCTGGTCGCGGTCACTGCGGTGACGGCCTTCGCCGTGGCAGCCGCCCACCTGGTCAACCGCGATCCTCAGGCCCTCTTCGACGGACTGGTGCCCTTCCTCGTGACCGCGCCCGTGTTGCCGCTGGCGGGCATCGCCCTCGCCTACGGGCCCCTGGTCGATCCCGTTCACGAGATGCAGGCCGCCACTCCGTTGGGAGGTGCCAGGGCTCTACTGCTGCGCGCCGTCGCGGTGCTGGTGACCGCGATCGTGCTGACGGGCATGGCGACGCCGCTGCTGCCCGGCCCGCCGGGGCTGACGGCGGCGTGGCTACTGCCTGCTCTGGCACTCACCGCGGCCACCCTGGCCATGTCGACCCGATTCCCGCCGATGATCTCGGCTGCCGCACTGACCGCCACCTGGTTCGGCGCCGTGGCGACCTCTGCCAAGCTCACCGGCGACGCGTTGGCGCCCTTCTCGCCCGCGGCCCAGGCTCTGTACGGCGCGGCCGCGCTGATCCTGATCCCTCTCGTCTACCTGCGGCGTGCCCGCTTCGACTCAGGAGAGCCCAGATGGACCCGACCGTGACCGTTCGCGGCCTGACCAAGAAGTACGGCCGGAGCGTCGTGCTCGACGGCCTCACCCTGGAGTTCGGCCGGGGAGTGACTGGACTGCTCGGTCCCAACGGTGCCGGCAAGACCACCCTGCTGCGGACCCTGGCGACCACGCTGGCTCCCGACGGCGGCCAGGTGCGCGCTCTCGGCCTGGATCCCGCGGATCGCGGCCAGCGGACCGCCCTGCGCCGCCGCCTGGGTTACCTCCCGCAGGACCCGGGCTTCTACCCGCACTTCACGCTGTTCGAACTGGTCGACTACGTGGCGATCCTGAAAGAGCTGACGGACCGGCGTGAACGCCACCGGGAGGTGCGCCGGGTCCTTGCCGAGGTCGATCTGGCCGATCGCTCCAGGACGAAGGTGCGCAAGCTGTCCGGTGGCATGAAACAGCGACTGGCCCTGGCCCAGACGCTGCTCGGCGAGCCCGATCTGCTCATCCTCGACGAGCCCACGGTCGGTCTGGACCCTGAGCAGAGGATGCGGTTCCGGGCGCTGGTCTCCCGGCTCGGAGAGAGTCGTACCGTGCTGCTGTCCACCCACCAGACCGAGGACGTCGCCGCTCTGTGTGAACGCGTGATCGTGATGAACCGGGGGCTCGTGGTGTTCCAGGGCACCGCCGGTGAGCTCGCCGCTGTCGCGTCCGGCCAGGTGTGGATCTCCGATGCGCCTCCCCCCGACTCTCGCCTGTTCTGGCGGACCGCTGACGGCCGCTACCGAACCCTGGGAGTCCGCCCGCCGGGCGCGGCGCCTGCCGCGCCGGCCGTCGAGGACGGTTATCTGCTTCTGCTCGGCCAGCCGGTCGAGGCGGCGACATGATCTTCCGATCGTTGTTCCTGTTCGAGGTCCTCAGGCTGCTGCGCAGCCCCATTCCTTGGGGTGCCGCCGCGATCTGCCTGGGGCTGCGGCTCGTCGCGACCTGGCAGTGGTTGCCCGACATGAGTGTCGATCCGACGAGCACGTCGGGTGCGATGCTGCTCCTGGCGGTGGCCATGATGCTCACGGCCAACCTCGCGACGTCCCGGGACATGCGAGGCGGCATGCCGGAGACGCTCGGAGCGCTGTCCGGGCGCGCCACGGAGCGGACCAAGGCCGCGACTTCGGCGGCCGTGACGGTCGGAGCCGGGATCGCGCTGCCGGTGATGGCCGTCTACTTGCTGGCGCGTCTCGCGATGGGCCCGGTAGCGGGCGTGTTCGACCCCTGCGAGGCGCTGGGCGGGGTGCTGGCCGTGCCCTTCGCCGCGGCCCTCGGCGCGATGCTCGGCAGGTGGGCTCCCTGGCTGGTCGCGGTTCCCGTGATGGCCTTCCTGATCGGCGCTTTCACCTGGCTGAACAGCCAGCAGAGCGGTTACGGGGACTGGTTTCTGCCCGTCGTGCTCTACCACGGGCCCGACTGGCCGCAGCGCCCATCGGCGTTGCACGCCGTCTATCTCCTCGCTTCCGTCGCTCTTTTCGCGGCCTTGGCCCTGCTGCGGCACGGGCCCAGGCCAGTGCGCCTGGTCGCGGCCCTGGCCGCCGCTGCTCTGGCAGTACCCACGGGGGCCGCCGCGACCACCGCCGCCCCGGGGGAGGAGATCAACCACCGGTTCGAGATCATGCAAAGAGATCCAGCCGCGCTGCTCGACGACATGGACGTCCAGGTCCGGGAACGATACTTCGCGCGAGACGCCCGGCGCTGCGAGAAGCACGGCACCATCACCTACTGTGCCTTCCACGACTACGCCGCCTGGATTCCGTCGTGGGTGTCGGCGGTGAACCCTGTGGCGCAGGCGCTGCCCCCGGCGCAGCGTGACCGGCTGCCGGCCGTCCGGCAGTTCACCGACAGCTGGCTCGGCGCGGACGACGATGAGGCGACGTCCATCCGCACATACATGATGTGGGGACGCGCCGGAGCCGAGGACGCCTACCGCGCCGTGCTCGCTTCCCAGCTCATCCGCTCTGTGCTGGGATTGCGACCGCCGATGGCGGGCTGCGACGCACACGGCCAGAGCAGGGCACTCGTGGGCCTCTGGCTGCTCGGCCAGGTCATTGCGCTGACTCCGCCCGAGGACCGGGAGATCCAGATCGGCTCCTCCACCTTCAGCTCGGTGCAGTCACCGCTGGGCATGGTTCGATACGGCGCGGCCGAGCTGGGGTACGCCCGCAGACTGCTCGCCACGCCGGATGCCCGGCAACGAATATGGACGCACTGGGACACGCTGCTGAAGCCCGGCACGACGGTCGAGCAGGCGCTTCCGCTGCTGGGCCTGCGCCCCGAGTTCCCCGCCGAGCCGGTGAAGGGGCAGCCATGCTCGTGATCCAGCTGATCAGGCCGATCGCGCGGGCGATCGACTGGCTTCCTCTCGCGGCCACCGGGACGCTTGCCGTGGTCATGGCCTCGGTGATCGAGGGCGGTTCTGCGTTGCGCGTCGGGACCGCTTTCACCCTGCTCAGGATGATGGGGGTGATGCTGGGCGCCGCCGCTGGATTCGCCGTGATCGACGAGATGACCGCGAGCACGGGCGCGGCCCCGGTGCCCCGCTGGTTGCGCCAGTGGCTGCGCTGCGGCTTCGGGAGCCTTGCCGCGGGGCTGTTGTGGGGCATCGCCTGTGCCGTCGCCGTAGCCAGGCTGCCCGTGGGGGGAGAGCTCAGGGTGGCGGGGATGGCGGTGGAGGCGGCGGTGTGCATCGCCATCGGCCTGCTGTCGGCGTCGGTAGCCGGGCGCAGGCACCAGGGCAAGGCGACCGCTCTCGCCGGCATGGGCGGTCTCCTGGTGATCGTTTCGGTGAGTCTGGTTCTGCGGGGACCCTACTGGCCGTGGCTCTATCCGGAGGAGGAGAACTGGGAGATCGTGCACTACGGGTGGGTGGCCGTGCTGCTGCCCGTGCTCGCCGCACTGGGCTGGGCGAGCAGAGATTTACGCTGAGGAGACGGACGGGGCGTCGGCTGACCCCCAAGACGGCGAAATCCTACGGAACCGACCAGGGCGCCAAGGTGAAGAGGCTGCGGGTCCTGGTCGGCGAGGACCTCGTGACCTCGGACGGGCGCTCGCATCTCCACCGGTCAGTCGCGGTAACCGGGCACCCGGATCGACCACCCCCTGTACGTCATCGACCGGCAGGCCTGGGGGGTCAACGGGTCAGGGCCTGAAGACATCGATGACGTCGTCCCCGTAGGGGTCCACGTCCTCCCGGAGACGTTGCAGGTGGCATTCGCCGAGCGGCATCGACCGGGTAACGTCCGCGGCGACCACCCCACCCCGGCCCAGCCGCGCCACCCCCGTCAGGTGGGGGTCACCGCTGCCGCCCCGGCACGCGCCGCGGTCGACGGCCGCCGCGGCCTGGGCAGGAGCCGGTACGGCCGCCAGCCCGACCAAACCCGCCATCGTCACTGTCCGCCTCATGCCACACCCTCCCCCTTCTTCCGAAGCCAAGAAGCAGCCCAGAACATCCACTAAGACCCATATATGAGGAAATATGGCCGCCATGGATGAGCTCGACCGTGCACTGGTCCACGCCCTGCACATCGACGGCCGGGCCCCGTTCAGCCGTGTCGCCGAGGTGCTGGGCGTGTCCCCGCAGACGGTGACGCGCCGCTACGGGCGGCTCCGCCGCGAGGCGGGGCTGCGCGTGGTGGGCCTGGCCGACCACGGCCGGTCGGGCCACACCCAGTGGGTGGTCCGCCTCACCACGACCCCGTCCGCCGCCCGGACGCTGGCGCACTCGCTGGCCCGCCGCGCCGACACCTCCTGGGTCAAGCTGACCTCCGGCGGCACGGAGATCTTCACCATCGTCGACGCGCCGGACGCCACCCGCCCGCCGCTGCTCCACGACGTCCCCCGCCGGAGCGGGATCACCGGCGTCTCGGCGCACTGCCTGCTGCACACGTACCTGGGCGGCCCCGCGGCCTGGCGCGGCCGGCTCCAGAACCTCGACGACGCGCAGCAGGAACGGCTGCGCCCGGCCCTGCCCGCCCCGTCCGGCAACGCCCCCCTCACGCATGCGGACCGCGCGCTGATCGACGCGCTGCGCCACGACGGGCGCGCCGGCCACGCGGACCTGGCCGCCGCCACCGGCTGGTCCCAGGCGACGGTGGCCCGCCGCCTGGCGGACCTGCGCGCCCGCGACGTCCTGTTCTTCGACGTGGAGATCGACGCCGCCGCCTACGGGGTCACCACCCAGGCGCTGCTCTGGATGGCGGTCGCGCCCGCCGACCTGGAGCGGGTGGCCACCGCCCTGGCCGGCCATCACGAGCTGGCCGTGGTCATCGCCACGACCGGCACCACGAACCTGCTCGCCCACGCGCTCTGTTCCGGCCCCGCCGACCTGCACCGCTACCTCGTCCACCGGCTCGGCGCCCTCGACGGCGTCCGCACGCTGGAGACCGCCCCCGTCCTCGCCACCCTCAAGGCGGCCGGCCACCTCCCCGCCGACGGGGTGCGTTTGGCCAGGTCATAGCGCGGAGAGGGGTGACAGGGGGAGGAATCGACATGAACGATCAGCAGGGCGGGGGCGAGCAGCGGGACGTGATCACCGTGCTCGTGACGGACCATCGCGAGGTCGAGCAGATGTTCGCGGAGCTGGAGACGATGATCGGCGCCATCGGGGAGCGGCCGCAGACCCTCGCCGAACAGGTCGTCATCGAGCTGGTCCGCCACTCGGTGGCGGAGGAGGCGTACCTGTACCCGGCGGTCCGCGAGCACGTGCCGGGCGGCGACGAGCTGGCCGACAAGGAGATCGCCGAGCACGCCGAGGCCGAGAAGACCATGAAGCGGCTGGAGCGCCTGGAGCCGGGCGACGACGACTTCTGGCCCGTCCTGGAGGAGCTGATGAGGGAGATCCGCCATCACATCCAGGACGAGGAGGGCGACCTGTTCCCCCGGCTGCGCGCGGCCTGCCCGCCCGAGGCGCTCACCGAGCTCGGAGCCAAGGTGGAGCGGGCGAAGAAGCTGGCCCCGACCCGCCCGCACCCGTCCGCGCCCGACAAGCCGCCCGCCGACAAGCTGCTGGCGCCCGGTGCGGGGCTGATCGACCGTCTGCGGGACGCCCTCACCGGCCGCGGCCGCTCCTGACGCCCGCCCCGCTCCCCTCCCCCCGGTTTCCGGCCGCGCAATCGGGACATCTATAGTCCCCTTATGCACATGGGCGAGGGAGTCGAGTGGGGTCTGCACTGCTGCGTGACCCTGGCCTGGCTGCGCGACGAGGGGCCGGTGTCCATCCGCAGGCTGGCCGCGTGGTTCGACCTGCCGCAGGAGTACCTGAAGAAGCGCCTCCAGGCGCTGACCCGGGCCGGCATCCTGGCCTCCACCCCGGGGGCCAGAGGCGGCTTTTCCCTGGCCCGGCCGCCGGAGCGGATCACCCTCATGGACGTCGTCACCGCCCTCCAGGGGCCCTCGGAGCTGTTCCGCTGCGCCGAGATCCGGCAGCGGGGCGTGGGCGGCCAGGGCTCCGGGCACGATGTCAGCCGGCCGTGCGGCATCTCGACGGCGATGCGCCGCGCCGAGCTGGCCTGGCGGCGTGAGCTGGCCGCGCAGACGATCGCCGACCTCATGGCCCTCGCCCCGGAGAGCGCCGAGCGCACCCGGCGCAACTACAGCCGCATGACCGGCTGACCTCTCCCCTCCACCGTCCCCCGAGGCCGGGTCCGTCCGCCGGACCCGGCCCGTTCACGAAAGGAAATCGGGATGTCCGATGTCCTGGTTACGCGGCGCCCGCACGGGCTCCGCCGGACCCTGATCCTGGCGCTCGGCACGTTCGCCGTCGGCACCGACGCCTACGTGGTGGCCGGGTTCCTCCCGGCCATGGCCCGCTCCCTCGGCGTCTCCGAGAGCGCCGCCGGGCAGTCCGCCACCGTCTTCGCCGTCACCTACGCCGTGCTCTCCCCCGTCCTGGCCACCCTCACGTCCCGGTTCCCGCGCCGCCCGCTCCTGGCAGGCGCGCTGGTCGTGCTCGCGCTGGCCAACCTGGGCTCGGCGCTGGCGCCGAACTACCCGGCGCTGATGGTCACCCGCGTCGTGGCCGCCGCCGGCGCGTCGGTCTTCACGCCGAACGCCGGGGCCGTGGCCGCCGCGCTGGTCGCGCCGCGGCAGCGGGCCCGCGCCCTGGCCGTGGTGGTCGGCGGCCTGACCGTCGCCACCGCCGTCGGCGTCCCCCTGGGGAATCTCGCGGGCAGGCTGCTGGACTGGCGGGCCGCCCTCGCACTGGTGGCGGCCATGTGCGCGGTCGGCGCGGCGGGCGTGCGCGTCGCCCTGCCG
>NZ_JBEXDT010000090.1:0-38619 GCF_040605905.1 Nonomuraea sp. NPDC005501
TCGCCGAGGCGCTTGTTGACGTCGCACAGCTCGTTGCGAAGGCGAATGTAGGACAGGGCGAACGTCGTGAAGCCCGCCCAGGGGTCCGGATCGGCCATCCCCTCGTCGCCCTTGGCGACGATCTCCCCCAGCACCTCGCTGAGGACCGCCTCCAGCAGGGCCTCGGGTGAGCCGACCCTGCGGTAGAACGTGCCGATGCCCACACCGGCACGGCGCGCGATCTCGTGGGCGGTGATCTCGCCGCCCTCGGCGGCGGCCTGACGGGCGGCGACGACGAGGCGCTCCACGTTGCGCCGGGCGTCGGCGCGCGGGCGTCGGCCGGAGCCGTCGTCCAGGAGCCGGTCCACCGCGAGTGCTGTTGCCGTCATGCCGCCAGCCTAGCGACAAGTGGACCAATCCGGTCCGATTTAAGTGGACAGGTTGAGTCCGATTGTACTAGCGTCCGGATCTGGACAGAAAGTGTCCATTTAGCTTCGGGAACGCGAGGTCGATCATGCCCAGGATTCCGTCAGGCCCGATGAAGATCACCGCGCTGGCCGCCGGGTTCGTCATGGCCAGCCTGGACACCACCGTCATGCAGGTCGCCGGGCCCACGATCCAGGAACGCCTGCACGCCTCCCTCTCCCAGCTCACCTGGGCCGTGGACGGCTACGTCCTCACCTTCGCCGCCCTGCTGATGCTGGCCGGCGGCCTGGCGAACCGGGTGGGCGCGAGACGGGTCTACCTGTGGGGCATGGGAATCTTCGGGGTCGCGTCGCTGGCCTCCGCGGCGGCACCGGGTATCGAGGTGCTGATCGCGGCGCGGCTCCTGCAGGGGGCCGGGGCGGCGCTGTTCATGCCGAGCTCCCTCGCGCTCCTGGTGCGGGCCTTCCCGGACGCGCGCGAACGCACCAAGGTGCTGGGCGTCTGGTCGGCGATCGTCTCCTCGTCCATGGCGCTCGGCCCGACGGTCGGCGGCATCATGGTCGGCGCGTTCGGCTGGCCGAGCATCTTCCTGATCAACCTGCCGATCGGCATCGCGGGCATGCTCCTGACCCGCCGGTACATCGCCCGGACAGAGGGCGACGCCCGGCCGCTGGCGGCTCCCGGGCACGCCGCCGTGATCGTCGGGCTGGCGGGCATCAGCTTCGCGCTGATCGAGGGGCCGCAGCTCGGCTGGGACGCGGCCCCGGTGATCGGCGCCGTCGGCGCCGCCGCGATCGCCGCCGTCGTGCTCATCGGCCGCGAGCGCCGCACCGACAACCAGGTGATGCCCTGGGCGCTGTTCCGCGGCGCCCGCTTCGCCGGCGCCAACGCCGTGGGCTTCCTGTTCAACGCCGCCTTCTACGGGTCACTGTTCATGCTCGGCCTGTACGTCCAGCACGCCCGTGGCGCGACCCCGCTCCAGGCCGGGCTGGAGATCCTGCCTCTGACCCTCTTCATCCCGGTCAGCAACATCGTCTTCGCCCGCGTCTCCGGGCGCATCGCGGCCGGTCCGCTGCTGGCCGGCTCCTTCCTGGTCGCGGGAGCGGCCTCGCTGGCCCTGGTCGCGCTGTCGCCCTCCACCCCGTACTGGGCACTGGCCGTCGCCCTCGGCCTGACCGGCATCGCGGGCGGCTTCATCGCCCCCGCCTTGACGGCGGCCACGGTGAACGCGGCGGGCACCCGCCACGCCAACACCGCCGGTTCGGTCCTCAACGCCAACAGGCAGATCGGCTCCCTGCTCGGCATCGCCTCCATCGGCGCCGTCCTGGCCGTCACCCCCGGCTGGACCGCCGGAGCGTCCCTGTCGTTCCTCCTGGTCGGCGCCGCCTACATCGCCGCAGCCCTGATCGCCTGGCGCCTCATCCACCTGCCCGAACGCCGGGAACCCACCGCCGCGGCCACTCCCGCCGCGGCCGGTCCCGCCCCCGAGCCCCAGCCCCGCCCCGCCGGGGAGGCGTCCTGGCCGGCCCGGTCACACGCGTAGCTCGACCCGCTCCCCGCCGACCTCCGACGGCCGGTCTCCGCCGACCTCCGACACCGGCACGGGCTGCTTGCCCCCGGCCGGGGTGAAGGTGCGGGATTCGCCTACCGCGAGGTCCCACAGGTCGTCGCGGGCCAGGCCGTGAGCCTCCCACTCCTGACGCGCCCGCTCGATCGGCGCCAGCAGCGGCTCACTCGACAGGACGAACGTCCCCCAGTGCATGGTGGCCATCCGCCGGGCCCCCACGTCCAGGCAGCCGCGCACGGCCTCCGCCGGGTCGACGTGGGCGGCCTTGGCGAACCAGTGCGGGTCGTACCCGCCCACCGGCATGAGGGCCAGGTCGAGCCCCGGGTAGCGCTCGCCGATCTGTGCCAGCCGCTCGCCGTACCCGGTGTCGCCGGCGAAGTAGACGGAGCCGCCGATCACCCACCCGCCCCACAGCGTCCGGCAGGTGTCGAAGACGCCGCGCCGGCTCCAGTGGTGGGCCGGGACGAAGTCGAGCGTGACGCCGCCGACGGTGGCGGACTCCCACCAGTCGAGCTCGGTCACGTCGGTGAAGCCGCGCCGGTCGAACCAGGGCTTCAGCCGGGCGGGGACGAACATCGGCGTGTTCCTCGGCAGCCTGCGCATCGTGGGGGCGTCCAGATGGTCGTAGTGGTTGTGACTGATCACGACGGCGTCGATCTTCGGCAGGTCGCTCCAGGCCACCCCCGGAGGCGTGAGGCGTCCCCGCACGCCGGGGATCTTGCGCGACCACACCGGGTCCGTCAGGATCGTCAAGCCGTGGACCTGCACCACGAACGTCGAGTGGCCCACCCACGTCACCATGGTCTCGCCGTCGGCCGGGCGGGGCAGGCCGCCCTCGCGGCGCACCGGGATGAGGTCGGCGTCGCCGACATCGGGGCGCAGACCTCCGTTCCAGGTGACGCTCAGCAGCTCCCGGTATTCGGGGAGGGGGGCGGTGAGTCGGTCCTTGAAGCTGTCCGGCCACTTTCGCGGAGGTACGGGGGAACTCGTCATGATCCGCTCCTGCCCTGGGTGACGGATCAGTCACGTAAGCCGCTTCTCACCTGCGCGCCCGCGGGTCCGGCGGTGCTCGCGTTCAGGGCACGGGCGGGCGTCTGCGCCAGCGTGGGGGCGCGTGCGGGTAGCCGCCGTCGTCGAGCCCCGCCAGGCGCTCGAACACGTTGTACGACGCCTGATGCCCGCACACGACCACCGAGACCAGCATGGAGACCACGTACAGCGGCAGCATGGGCAGTCCCGCGCACCAGGCCCACTGGGTGGCGTGCCGCCCCTCGTGCAGGACGAGCCGCTCGTCGAGCTCGGGCCTTCGGGTGAGGACGACGTTGCCCACGGTGAACGCGCCCGCGATGGGGAAGCGGTAGCGGTAGCCGTGGGCGAGGATGAGCCCGTTGGGTCCGGGCTGTCTGGAGGCTCCGCCGATGACGGAGATGAGCAGACCGAGCGGAGTGGAGAGATTGACATAGTTCGCCACCCGCCGGAACCGATAGCGCCCGTTCATACGTCTCAGTCTTGACCAATCTTGACAAGTCGGAATAATGATCTGAGTCCTGAAATCTCCCCTGAGAGCAGGATCATGAGATTGACGACCCTGGGCGCGCTGCTGGGTGCGCTGGCCTTGGCCGGCGCCGGCGGCATCGCCATCACGCAGACTTCAGCGACCGATCCCCTGGGCTTATCCGACCCTCCTCTCCGCGTGGTGGTGGCGTCCACCGCCACGCCCACTCCCTCGTCGTCCTCGACGCCCACAGTCGGGACGTACACCGCGAAGACGAAGGTCGTCAAGAAGGACGGCGTTTCCCATCTGAACGTCTCCATCGCGTACGACGGCGCGGCCCGCTTCACCGTCAGGCAGAAGGTGTGCAGAGGCAAGTCCTGCAGGACGGCCACCACCGAGCTGCCCGTGACCACCGGCGCCGGGCAGGTCACCAAGAAGCTCGGCAAGGGCACGTACAAGGTACGGGGCAAGCCGAAGGTGAAGGCCAAGGCCCTGCCGTGGCCCACGCGGACCGTGACGGCCACTCCCACGGCGGCCCCCGCGGAGACGGTGACGGTCACCGCCACTCCGGAGCCCGCCGGCACCGTCACGATCACGGCGACGGAGACCGCCACCGAGCAGGTCACGACGACTGTCACGGCCCCGGCCGAGACGGTCACCCAGACCGCGCCCGCCGAGACGGTGACGGCCACGGTGACGTTCACGTGCCGGCCGTCCACGGAGACGCCCGTGCCGGAGGTGCCGTCGGAGGGCGTATCCACGTCCGCCACGCCACCGGCCGACACGCCACCGGCCGACACGGTCTCGCCCACGGACACGGGCGGACCGACGGACACGCCCACCGAAACGCTCACGCCCACCGACACGGGCGCGGTCCCGGCGGAGCCCGTCCCCGCCTGCCCACCGGCCACGGAGCCCCCCGCGGAGCCTCCGTCCGTGTCGCCCACGCCGGAAACCACACCGCAGGCGGCCACGACGACCGCCCCGCCCACCCAGGCGCCGCCGCGGTGAACCCTTCCCCATGACCACCACCCCGGAGGACCCGGCCCTTGATACCGGCACCGGCTACTCCGGGGTGGGTTCGGGGTGTCCCGAGAGACATCCCCCGGCCAAGGACCGCCACGGTGGCGGCTCACGTCGCGCGCGTAGCGGCGCCCGGCCCCGCACGCCGGAGGAGCGTGCCCCTGGACGGACGCCCGCCACGTGCGGCGACCGGGCCATCCCGTGCTCTGCCGTAAAAGCTGGGCTGTAAGAGCTCTGCCGCGGGCAGAAGGAAAGAGACGTCAGGAGAAAGAGCTGTACCGGCCGTCGTGGTACAGAAGGGGGGCGCCGTCGGAAGGGCTGCCGAGATGGGTCACGGCGCCGACGATGATCGAGTGGTCGCCGCCCGGATGGACCGCCGACGTCGTCGCCTCCAGTGTCGCGATCGCCCCGTCGAACAGCGCCACCCCCGCCGGCGACCGGTGGTGCGGCCAGCGGGCGAGCTGGCCGTCGAGCGCACGGCCGCGGTGGGCGAAGAAGCGTGAGGCGTCCTCCATGGACGCCGGGAGCACCGACACCCCCCACACCCCCGCCTCCAGCACCGCCGCGTGGAAGCGGGCCACCTTCTCGGCGCAGAAGAGCACCAGCAGGGGGTCCAGCGACACGGACGTGAACGAGTTGACGGTCATCGCGTGATCCACCTCGCCGACGCGGGTCGTGACGACCGCGACTCCGGTGGCGAACCTCCCGACGACCTTCCGGTACGTCTGCCGGTCCACGTGCCGCTTGAGGGAATCATGGTGCACGGATGTACTTTACGTTGGGTTTCGCGGCACCTGCCCGCGCAGCAGCCACGAGCCGCGCGACGACGCAGGCGACAGCAGGAAGGCGGCCACCACCGCGACCATGCCCCCGTACAGGTAGACATAGCCGGCGGCGCCCCCCGAGATGACCAGATCGCCCTGGGAGAGCGGGAACGAGAACGGCATCGACACCAGCAGCCAGCCCGCGGCCGTCACCGCCGCACCGGCCCGGGACCGCAGCATCCTGCCCGCCCCCAGGCACACGGCGAACAGCACCAGCAGCCAGCCGATCGCCGCGACCGGAACGGGGCCGGCGTGCCAGGCGGCCTGCGTGAACCCGCCGACGACACCCATGACCACCCCCAGCACGAACAGCATGCCGTAGGCCGCGCCTCCCAGCGCCGACTCGCCCTGGCCGCGTCGCTCCGTGTCGAAGCCGCGTTCCTCCATGGGTGATGAGGTTAGTGGATCCCGGCGAACAGGTCGTTCTCGCGGTTGTGGGGCTCCCCGAGGCCGCCCGCCTCGGCCGGGGCGCCCGGCAGCGCGGGCCCCGGCACCCCGATGGCCAGCACGAAGTGCTCGACCCCGAGCGCCTCCTGCCCGATCCCGTTCGACAGCGCGAACCACGGCTCCCGCACCGTGACCTGCGTCTCGTGGGCCCGCAGGGCCGCCAGCTTGGCCCCCACCCACGGCCGCGCGTCGATCTCCGTGGTGATCGCCTCGTCGGGGCTGCCGAACGGCACGTCGTCCACGTCCTCGGCGATGAAGCCCGAGCGCGTCTCGCGCAGCGCCTCGGCCGTGCGCCGCATCACGGACCTGGCCGCGGCCGTGTGGTACAGCTTGGCGATCTGCCACGGCTCGCCCTCCCCGAACCCCGCGTCCGCGGCCAGCGCGAACGCCCGCCACGACACCCGGTGCGCCTGGATGTGGTCGGGGTGCCCGTAGAAGCCGTTGGCGTCGTACGTCACGAGCACCTGGGGCCGCACCTCGCGGATGACCTTGACCAGCTCCCCGGCGGCCTCGTCCAGGTCGGCCTGCCAGAACGCGGTGGGACGGTCGTTCGAGGCGACGCCCATCATCCCCGAGTCGCGCCAGCGTCCCGGACCGCCGAGGAAGCGGTGGTCGTGCACCCCCAGCGCCGCGCACGCCGCGGCCAGCTCGCCGATCCGGTGCGGCCCGAGCGCGTCGTCGCGGTCGGCGGCCAGGTGCGCGAGGTGGCCGGGGATGACCTCGCCCTCCTCGCCGAGCGTGCAGGTCACGAGCGTGACGTGGACGCCCTCGGCCACGTAGCGGGCCATGGTGGCGCCGGTGCCGATCGACTCGTCGTCGGGGTGAGCGTGAACGAGCAGCAGCCGTCGATCGGTCATGACTCAGAGCGTAACCAACAGCCGCCTCCTGGCAGGATTGGGCCCATGAGTGAGAGCTTCCCGCGTCTGTCGGCCAGGACCCGCCGGTTCACCCTCGGGGTGCCCAGGGGCTTCACGATCTCCCCCGACGGCTCCAGGGTGGTGTTCCTGCGGACGAAGGCCGGCACCGACCCGGTCACCTGCCTGTGGGAGCTCGACACCGAGACCCACGTCGAGCGGCTGGTCGTCGACCCGCGTGCCCTTGACGCCGACGAGGGCGACCTCCCGCCCGAGGAGCGCGCCCGGCGCGAGCGCAGCCGTGAGCAGGCGGGCGGCGTGGTCGCCTACAGCACCGACGCCGCGGTGACGGCCGCCGTGTTCGCCCTGGCGGGCGGCCTGTACGTGACGGAGCTGGCGAGCGGCCGGTCGCGCCGCCTGGACGCGCCGGGCTCGGTGATCGACCCGCGCCTGTCCCCTGACGGCCGGCACGTCGCGTACGTGTCCGAGGGCGCGCTGCGCGTCCAGGACCTCGCCTCGGGCGAGGACCGCGCGCTGGCGACGCCGGAGTCCCCCACCGTGACCTACGGGCTGGCGGAGTTCATCGCGGCCGAGGAGATGGACCGGATGCGCGGCCACTGGTGGTCGCCCGGCGGCGACGCGCTCCTGGTGGAGCGGGCCGACGAGGCTCCGGTCCGCACCTGGTACATCGCCGACCCGGCCAACCCCGACCGGACTCCGACGGCCCAGCGCTACCCGGCCGCCGGCACGCCCAACGCGGTCACCGAGCTGTTCGTGCTCGGGCTCGACGGCTCGCGGGTGGCGGTGCCGTTCGAGGACGAGTACCTGACCACGGCCGCCTGGGACTCCCACGCGCTGTCGATCGTGACGATGCCGCGCCACCAGAAGGCGCTGCGGCTGTTCGAGGTGGATCCGGCGACGGGCGCCTCGACGCTGGTGCGCGAGGACACGGACCCCGCCTGGGTGGACATCGTCAACGGCGTGCCGGCCCACCTGGACGACGGCTCGCTGGTGTGGGTGGCCTCCGCCGACGGCGGCCACCGCCTGTTCGTCGGCGACCGCGCGGTCACGCCGCCCACGCTGCAGGTGCGGGCCGTGCTCGACGTCGACCACGACAGCGTGCTGTTCAGCGCCAGCGGCGACCCGACCGAGATCCAGCTCTGGACGTGGGACGGCCACTCGCTGCTGCCGGTCTCGACCCGTTCCGGGGTGTTCTCGGGGCGGATGGCCGGCGGCGTCGGCGTGCTCACCGAGCAGAGCCTCGACGCGGAGGGCGTGTCCACGACGGTCGTGCGCCGCGACGGCATGGCCATCCCGATCCCGTCCGTGGCCGAGCGCCCCGGCCTGGACCTGCGGGTCTCGCTCGGCCGTTCCGGCCGCCGCGAGCTGGCCACCGCCGTGGTGCTGCCCTCCTGGCACGAGCCGGGCTCGGGGCGGCTGCCCGTCCTCATGGACCCGTACGGCGGGCCGCACGCCCAGCGCGTGCTCAACCGGCGGGGCGGCTACCTGGAGAGCCAGTGGTTCGCCGAGCAGGGGTTCGCGGTCATCGTGGCCGACGGCCGCGGCACGCCCGGCAGGGGGCCGGCGTTCGAGCGCGAGGTGCTCGACGACCTGGCGACCCCGGCCCTGGAGGACCAGATCGACGCGCTGCACGGCGTGGCCCAGCAGTACCCCGACGACCTCGACCTCGGGCGGGTGGCGATCCGCGGCTGGTCGTTCGGCGGCTACCTGGCGGCGCTGGCGGTGCTGCGCCGGCCGGACGTGTTCCACGCGGCCGTCGCGGGGGCGCCGGTGACCGACTGGCGGCTGTACGACACCTGCTACACCGAGCGCTACCTGGGCCACCCGGACGAGCAGCCGGACGTGTACGACAACTCCTCGCTGTTCGGCGACGCGGCCAAGCTGGAGCGGCCCCTGCTGCTCGTGCACGGCCTGGCCGACGACAACGTGGTGGCCGCCCATACGCTGCGCCTGTCGTCCGCGCTGCTCGCGGCGGGCCGCCAGCACACCGTGCTGCCGCTGTCGGGCGTCACCCACATGACGCCGCAGGAGGTCGTCGCGGAGAACCTGCTGCTGCTCCAGGTCGACTTCCTGAAGCGCGCGCTGGGCGACTGACACCGGCCCCGGCACCGGAGGACAGAAGGTGGCCGCGATCCTTCCTAGGGTCACGGCCATGTCTTCACCGACCTCTTCTCACGCGAGCGTGCCCGCGCCCGTCCCCTTTCACATCGACGTCCCCGAGGCCGAGCTCGACGAGCTGCGGCGCCGGCTGGACGCCACCCGCTGGCCCGCCGACCTGCCCGGCACCGGCTGGACCCGCGGCACCCCCGTGGACCACGCGAAGGAACTGGCCGCCTACTGGCGGTCGGAGTTCGACTGGCGCGCCCAGGAGCGGCGGCTCAACGCGCTGCCGCAGTTCACGACCGTCCTCGACGGCCAGAGCGTGCACTTCGCCCACGTCCGCTCGGACGATCCCGGCGCGCTGCCGCTCGTGCTGCTCCACGGCTGGCCGATGTCCTTCGTGGAGTTCCTGGAGGTGGTCGAGCCGTTGCGCAAGGACTTCCACCTGGTGATCCCCTCGATCCCCGGGTTCGCGTTCTCGTCGCCGCTCGCCGAGCCGGGCTGGACCGCCGGCCGCGTCGCCGGGGCGCTCACGCGGCTGATGGAGATCCTCGGCTACGACCGGTACGGCGTGCACGGCGGGGACACCGGCGCGTTCGTCGCCCCGGAGATGGGCCGCCTGGCCCCCGGACGGGTCACCGGCGTCCACCTCACCGGCATCCTGTCGTTCCCGGCGGGCGACGAGGAGGAGGACGCCCGGCTGACGGACGTGGAGCGCGAGCGGGCCGCCGCGCTGGACGAGGCGACCGCCGGGTACGTCGCGATCCAGTCGCGCTCGCCGCAGACTCTCGCGTACGGCCTGACCGACTCCCCGGCCGCGCAGCTCGCCTGGATCGCGGAGATGTTCCATCGCTGGGCGGGCGGCCCGGTGGACCGCGACCTGTTCCTCGCCAACGTCACCCTCTACTGGCTGACGGGCACGGCCGGCTCGGCGGCGCAGATCTACTACGAGCAGGTCAACGAGCCGGCGGGCTGGGAGCCCCGCCCGCGCGGCACCGTCCCCACGGGCGTGCTGCTGGCGGGGACGAACGAGTACGGCATCCGGCCGTACGCCGAGCGCGACCACGCGATCGTGCGCTGGTCGCAGCAGGACACCGGCGGCCACTTCCTCGCCCTGGAGGAGCCGGGGGTGTTCGCCGAGGGCGTCCGGGCGTTCTTCCGCGCCCTGACCTGAGCCGGACGCCGATCGGGCCCGCGACGACGCCGGCCGCCCTGAGACCCGGCGTTGATCGCGGTCAGATACCGGCCGCGATCAGTGGCAGAGTCGTCGTGTGCTGGAGACCTCAGCCCGGCTGCTCCGCCTGCTGGGCCTGCTGCAGGGACGCGCCTACTGGCCCGGGGCGGAGCTCGCCGGGCGGCTCGGGATCAGCCCGCGGACGCTGCGGCGTGACGTCGGCAAGCTGCGCCGGCTCGGCTACCCCATCGACGCGGTGGGCGGAGTGGGCGGCGGCTACCAGATGGGCAGCGGCGGCGCCCTGCCGCCGCTGCTGCTCGACGACGAGGAGGCGGTGGCCGTGGCGGTGGCGCTGGGCACGGCCGCGGGCGGCGCGATCACCGGCGTCGCCGAGACGTCCGTGCGCGCCCTGGCCAAGCTGGACCAGGTCCTCCCCTCGCGGCTGCGCCATCAGGTGGGGACGCTCGGCGCCGCGATGGTGACCATGCCGGCCGCCGGTCCCACGGTGGACCCCGCGACGCTGATCGCCATCGCCGCGGCGGTGCGCGACCGGGAGCGGCTGCGGTTCGGGTACGTCGCGCACGAGGGCGAGGAGAGCGTGCGCGACGCCGAGCCGTACCGGCTGCTGGTCAGCGGCGGCCGGCGGTGGTACCTGCTCGGCTGGGACACGACTCGGCACGACTGGCGCACGTACCGGGTGGACCGCATGTCCCTTCGGGTGCCGAACGGCCCTCGCTTCGTGCCGCGCCCGCTGCCCGACGAGGACGTGGCGCGCTACCTCGCCCTGTCCACGGCCACCCGGCCGCACCGCTATCAGGCGGTCGTGACCATGTGCGCACCGGCGGTGGAGGTGGCCGGCGCGGTGCCGGTCACGCTCGGCGTGGTGGAGCCGCTCGACGAGCGCACGTGTGTGCTGCGGATCGGCTCCGACAGCCTCGACCACCTGGCGGTGTGGGTGGCCACGTTCGGGTTCGAGTTCGACGTGCGGGAGCCTCCGGAGCTGCTGGAGCGCCTGCGCACCCTCACGGGGCGCCTCCAGCGCGCTGCCTGGCCGTCGCACCGGCCACGCGAAGACGAATGACGCGCCAAGACGGATGAGGAGCTCGATGGACGTCCTTTCCCGGCGAGCCCTCAACAGGGCCACGCTGGAGCGCCAGCTCCTGCTGGCGCGTACCGGCGCGCCGGCGCTGGAGGTGGTCGAGCGGCTGGCCGGCCTCCAGGCCCAGGACCCCGACCCGCCGTACGTCGGCCTGTGGAGTCGTGTCACGGGCTTCCGGCACGACGACCTGACGACGCTGCTGTACGAGCGCCGGGTCGTGCGGGCGACCCTGTACCGGGGCACCCAGCACCTCGTGAGCGCGGCCGACTACCGGTGGCTGCGTCCGCTGCTGGAACCGATGCTGGAGCGGTGGCGCAGGGGCGCGTTCGGCCGGGCGACGCCGGGCGTGGACCCCGCCGAGCTGGCCGCGACCGCGCGGGGGCTGCTCTCCGGCGGCGTTCTGACCCGGCCGGAGCTGGGCAGGGCGCTGGCCGAGCGGTGGCCGGGGGCGGATCCCGTCGCGCTGGCCCGCTCGGTGCAGGGGCTGCTGCCGGTCGTGCACCCGCCGCCCGACGGGACCTGGGGGCGGCGCGGGCCGACGCCGTTCACGCTGGCGGACGACTGGCTCGGCGCCCCGCCGGCCACGACCGCGCACGCGACCCGCGACGGGGCCGCGGACGGGGCCGCTGGCGGGGCTGTGGACAGGGCGCGCGAGCTGCTGCTGCGCTACCTCGCGGCCTTCGGCCCGGCCACGGTCAAGGACGCGCAGGCGTGGAGCGGGCTGACCCGGCTGCGGGCGGTCGCCGACGAGCTGCGGCCCCGGCTGGCGGTGTTCCGGGACGAGGAGGGCGCCGAGCTGCTCGACCTGCCGGAGGCGCCCCGGCCCGACCCGGACACCCCCGCCCCGGTCCGGTTCCTGGCCGCGCTCGACAACGTGGTGCTGGGCCACGCCGACCGGCGGCGGCTGATGACCGATGAGGGCCGCCGGCACATCGGGGTGTACCCGGCGCTGCTGGTGGACGGGTTCGTGCGCGGGCTGTGGGAGATCCGGCGGGCGAAGGGGACGGCGACGCTGGAGGTCCGCCTCTTCACGCCTGTGACGGGTGCGGAGGAGGCCGCCGTCGCCGAGGAGGGCGAGCGCCTGCTCCGCTTCGCCGCCGCCGACGCGCCGACGCAGTACCTCCGCCTCCGGCCCATGGACTGAGGCGGGCCTCAGCCGCTCGTGCGGGCCGGGGCGCCGTGCCAGCTGCTCCACAGCGCCGCGTACGAGCCGCCCGCCGCCACCAGCTCCTCGTGCGGGCCCAGCTCGGTGATCCGCCCGTCCTCCACCACCGCGACCCGGTCCGCGTCGTGCGCCGTGTAGAGGCGGTGCGCGATCGCGATGACCGTGCGCCCGTCCAGCACCGCCGCGAGCGAGCGCTCCAGGTGCCGGGCGGCGCGCGGGTCGATCAGCGAGGTGGCCTCGTCGAGGACCAGCGTGTGCGGGTCGGCCAGCACGAGCCGGGCCAGCGCGAGCTGCTGCGCGTGCGCCGGCGAGACGGCCGCCCCGCCGGAGCCCACGACCGTGTCCAAGCCGTCCGGCAGGGCGAGGAGCCAGTCCAGCGCCTCCACGGCCGCGAGCGCGTCGCGCACGGCCTCGTCGTCGGCCTCCGGCCGGGCGATGAGCAGGTTGTCGCGGATCGTGCCCTTGAACACGTGGTGCTCCTGCGTGACCAGCGCGACGTGCCCGCGCAGGTCGTCCAGCGGCAGCTCCACCAGCGGGACGCCGCCCACCGACACGGTGCCCTCGCGCGGGCCGTGGATGCCGGCCAGCAGCCTGCCCAGCGTGGACTTGCCCGCGCCCGACGGCCCCACCATGGCCAGCCGCTCGCCGGGCCGTACGGTGAGGGACACACCGTGCAGCACGTCGCGCCCCTGCCGGTAGGCGTAGCGGACGTCGTCGGCCTCGATCAGCTCGCCGGAGGGCCGCGCGCCGGAGGGGGCGCGGTCGTCGCGCACCTCCGCGACGCCGAGCAGCCGGGCCATGGCCGCCCCGCCGACCTGGAGCTCGTCGATCCACATGAGGAACCGGTCGAGCGGGTCGATGAGCTGCTGGGCGTACAGGGTGGCGGCGGTGACCTGGGCCAGCGTGACCCAGCCGTCGATGTAGAACAGGCCGCCGACGAGCAGCGTGGACACGACGGGAACGACGTAGCCCAGCTCCACGGCCGGGAACCAGACCGTGCGCAGGCCCAGCGTGTAGCGCTCGGCCGCGAAGGAGCGGGCGATGTCGCGGTCGGTCCGCTCCCGCCGGCGCCCCTGGAGGCCGAGCGCCTCGACGGCCCTGGCGCCCTGCACGGTCTCGGCCAGGCCCTCGGTCATGTCGGCGTAGGCGGCGTTCTCGCGCAGATAGCCGTCGCGGGCCCGCCCGAGGTACCAGCGGGTGGCGAACCACAGCAGCGGGGCGGCCACCAGCATCGGCAGCATGAGCAGCGGTCCGACCAGGATGAGCGCGCCCATGGTGATCGCGAACGTGACGACCGCGATCAGCGTCTCCGGCACGGCGTGCCGCACGGTCCTGGACAACGAGTCGACGTCGCGGGACGTGCGCGTGATCAGGTCGCCGGAGCCGGCCCGCTCGACCGTGGACAGGGGCAGGGCGAGCACCCGCTCGACGAACTCCTCACGCAGCTCGGCCAGGACCTTCTCGCCGAGCCGGGCCGAGGCCAGCACCGCGAAGCGGACCAGCACGCCCTGGAGCAGCAGGAAGGCGCCGATGCCGCCCGCGACGAGCACGACGTTGACGCCGGCCCCCTTCTCGACGTCCTGGACCAGCCGGCCGAGCTGCCACGGCACGGCCAGCCCGGCGACGGCGGCCAGCCCGTGCAGGGCGAGGGCGGTGGCCAGCCGGCGCGGGTACCTCAGTGTCAGCCGCCGGGCGTAGGCGCGCACCCGCGCCTGGTCGGCGACCGGCAGGATCTCGCGGGCCATCGTCAGTCCTCCCCTCGGGTCACGGTGGCGGCGTAGCTGGGCGAGGACTCCAGGAGCTCCCGGTGGGTGCCCTCGGCGAGCACCCTGCCGTCCTCGACGTAGATCACGTGGTCGGTGCGGTCGAGCACCAGCGGGCTGGTGGTGCACACCAGCGTCGTACGGCCGGCGCGCGCCCGGGTCAGCCGGTCGGCGATGCGGGCCTCGCTGTGGGCGTCCACGGCGCTGGTCGGCTCGACCAGGATGAGCACCTCCGGGTCGGCGACCAGGGCGCGGGCCAGCCGCAGCCGCTGCTGCTGGCCGCCGGAGAACTCCCGGCCGCCCTCGGTCACGGACGCCTCCAGCCCGTCGGGCAGCGCCTCCACGATGTCCTCGGCGCAGGCCGCCCGCAGCGCCCGCCGTACGACGTCGTCGGAGGCGTGGCCGCGGACGTCCAGCTCGTCGCGGAGCCGGCCCGTGAACAGGCGGGCGCCGTTGTCGGCGACCAGGATGCGGGAGCGGACCTCGCCGATCGGCAGGGCGGCCAGCTCGGCCTCGCCGAAGGTGACGTCGCCGCCGGTGTAGCGGCCGAGCCGGTCGGCGATGGCGATCGCGTCCTCGGGCGCGGCGGCGGCCACGGCGGTGAACGTGCCCGGCTGGAGGGTGACGCCGCTGAACGTGTCGCGCAGCACGCCGCCCCCGCTGGTCCCGGTGCCGCCGGACACCTCCGGCTCCATCGACAGGATCCGCACCACCCGGCGGGCGGCCACGTGGCCCTTGGTGAGCTTGTCCGCGGCCTCGGTGAGCGTGCGCATGGGGCCGATCAGGAAGACCGCGTAACCGTAGAAGGCGACGAGCTGGCCGGTGGAGATCTCCCCGTCGAGCGCGAACGAGGCGCCGACGCCGGTGACGGCCGCGATGAGCAGGCCGGGCAGCAGGATCTGCGCGCCTTCCAGCAGCGACTCGACCCGGGAGACGGCGACCCCGGCGTGGCGGACGCGCTGCGACTCCTCGCGGTAGCGCTCGGCGAACACCCGCTCACCGCCGATGCCGCGCAGCACCCGCAGGCCGGCCACGATGTCGGCGGCCCTGGTGGACAGGTCGCCGGACAGGTCGCGCTGGGCCTTCTGCCGGCTGTGCAGCGGCCGTAACAGCGGCCCGACGGCCACGGCCATGATCGGCACGCCGACGAGCACCATGAGCCCCAGCGGCAGCGAGGTCGAGATGAGGATCACGGTCACGGTGACGATCGCCACGATCGAGCCGGTGCCCCGCAGCAGGATGTCCATCGAGTTGCCGATGTGCGCGATGTCGGAGTTGCCGACGCTGACGACCTCGCCCGTCGAGACCCGCTTGGGCAGCGTGGCGCCGAGCCGGGCGGCCTGGCGGGCGGTCACCTGGACCGTCCGGTACGCGGCGGCCAGCCAGTTGTAGACGGCCAGCCGGTGCCGCATGATCCCGGTGTACGCCTGGACCAGGCCGAGCCCCAGCAGGGCGAGCGACCAGAGCACCAGCGACCGGGCGTCCTTGGCGGTGACGGCGTCGACGCCCTTCCCGAGCACGGCCGGCACGAGGGCCTGCACGAGCCACCAGACGGTCGCGAAGCCGATGCCGCCCAGCAGGGACGGCAACTGGCGGCGCGCGTTCCACCACAGGTAGCGGAGCGGGCCGCGGACGTCGGGCGTGCCGGGATCGGCTTCAGGAAGGGAGCGCATGGCCAGTCAAGGTTGACAAACGGTTCGACGCGCGGCAAACCATTTTCACTCTGTGGAACGTTTCTCCCTGGGCCGTCATAGTCAACCCGAGCCGGCCGGTGCGCCCGGCGTGGCGGTAGGCCAGAATCGGTCTCTGTGAGGCACGGGTACACCAACAGCACGGTGGGCGACGGCGCGCTCGTCGTGAAGTGTTACGAGGGCCCCGAGGCGGAGGTCCGGCTGCGCACGGAGAGCAGGTTCCTGCGCCGGTTGAGGGGCCGTCTGCCGGTGCCGCGCGTCCACAAGATCACGCCGACGAGCGTGACGACCCGTTTCGTGCCCGGGGAGCACGGCCAGGACCTGCTGGACGACGGCCGGGCCGCCGAGGTGCTGGCCGCCTGCGGGCGGGCGCTGGCGGGCATCCACCGGCTGGGGATCGTCCACGGCGACTACGGCCCGCAGAACATGCTGTTCGACCCGGTGACGTTCGAGCCGGTGGCGATCCTCGACTGGGAGTGGGCGCATCCGGGTCCGCCGGTCGAGGACCTGTCGTGGTGCGAGTGGATCGTCCGCACGCACCATCCGGAGCACGTGCCGCTGCTGCCGCGCTTCTTCGAGGCGTACCGCCGGGAGGGCGGCCCGGAGGTGCCGTCGTGGGGCGACCGGCACGCGGCGATGCTGAGCCGCTGCCGCGACCTGCTGGACTTCACGGCCCGCTGGGAGCCGGGAGGCGGCGGCGAGAAGCTCTGGCGGGACCGCCTCGACACGACCTCCGCCTGGACGGCCTGACCGCCCGCCGGTTCTCCCTGGCCGAACAGGGTCATGCGCGCCACGTCGACGGGTTCGACGTGGCGCGCGGGTGACTACTTCGAGTTGGCCTGGAGGTAGTCGCTGTTCATCTGGGCGATCGTGTCCAGCGGGATGCCCTTGGGGCACACCGCGGTGCACTCGCCGGTGTTGGTGCAGCCGCCGAAGCCCTCCGCGTCCATCTGGTCCACCATGGCCTTGGCGCGGGTCAGGCGCTCCGGCTGGCCCTGGGGCAGCAGGCTCAGGTGGGTGATCTTGGCGGCGGTGAAGAGGGAGGCGGAGCCGTTCGGGCAGGCCGCGACACAGGCGCCGCAGCCGATGCAGGTGGCCGCGTCGAAGGCGTCGTCGGCGTCCTCCTTGCGGACAGGCACGCTGTGGGCGTCCGGGGCCGAGCCGGCCGGCACCGAGACGAAGCCGCCCGCCTGGATGATCCGGTCGAACGCCGACCGGTCCACGACGAGGTCCTTCACGACCGGGAACGGCGCGGCCCGCCACGGCTCGATGGTGACGGTGGCGCCGTCCTCGAAGTGCCGCATGTGGAGCTGGCAGGTCGTGGTGGCCCGCTGCTCGCCGTGCGCGACGCCGTTGATGACCATGCCGCACATGCCGCAGATGCCCTCGCGGCAGTCGTGGTCGAAGGCGACCGGGTCGTCGCCCTCCAGGATCAGCCGCTCGTTGAGGACGTCCAGCATCTCCAGGAACGACATGTCAGGCGAGACGTCCTCGACCTTGTACGTCACCATGCGCCCGGCGTCGGAGGGGCCGCTCTGCCGCCAGACCTTCAGTGTCAGGTTCACTTGTAGCTCCGCTGGGTCATCTTGACGTACTCGTACTCGAGCGGTTCCTTGTGCAGCACCGGCGCGCCGTCCGGGGAGTGCTCCCACGCCGACACGTGCGCGAAGTGCTCGTCGTCGCGCAGCGCCTCGCCGTCGGCGTCCTGCGACTCGGCCCGGAAGTGGCCGCCGCACGACTCGGTCCGCACCAGGGCGTCCAGGCACATGAGCTCGGCCAGGTCGAAGAAGTCGGCGACGCGGCCGGCCTTCTCCAGCACCTGGTTGAGCTCCTCGGGAGTGCCGCTGACCTTGACGTTCTCCCAGAACTCCCGGCGCAGCTCGGGGATGCGCTCCAGGGCCTTGCGCAGCGACTCCTCGGTGCGCTCCATGCCGCAGTAGTCCCACATGAGCTTGCCCAGCTCGCGGTGGAAGGAGTCGGGAGTGCGGTTGCCGTTGACCGACATCAGGCGCTCGATCTTGGACCGGACCTTGACCTCGGCCTCGGCCACGGCCTCCTCGTCGACCTCGCCGAACGGGCCGGCCGCCAGGTAGTCGCCGATGGTCGTGGGCAGCACGAAGTAGCCGTCCGCCAGGCCCTGCATCAGCGCGGAGGCGCCGAGGCGGTTGGCGCCGTGGTCGGAGAAGTTCGCCTCACCGATCACGAACAGGCCGGGGATCGTGGACTGCAGGTCGTAGTCCACCCACAGGCCGCCCATTGTGTAGTGGACCGCCGGGTAGATGCGCATCGGCGTGTCGTACGGGTTCTCGCCGGTGATGCGCTCGTACATCTCGAACAGGTTGCCGTACTTCTTCTCCACGGCGTCGCGGCCGAGCCGGTTGATGGCGTCACGGAAGTCGAGGTACACGCCGAGGCCGCCGGGGCCGACGCCGCGGCCCTCGTCGCAGACGTTCTTGGCGGCGCGGGAGGCGATGTCGCGGGGCACGAGGTTGCCGAACGCCGGGTAGATGCGCTCCAGGTAGTAGTCGCGCTCGTCCTCGGGGATGTCGCCGGGCACGCGGTCGTCGCCCTTGCGCAGCGGCACCCACACGCGGCCGTCGTTGCGCAGCGACTCCGACATCAGCGTCAGCTTCGACTGGTACTCGCCGGACACCGGGATGCAGGTCGGGTGGATCTGCGTGTAGCAGGGGTTGGCGAAGTACGCGCCGCGCTCGTGGGCCCGCCAGATGGCCGTGGTGTTGCAGCCCTTGGCGTTGGTGGACAGGAAGAACACGTTGCCGTAGCCGCCGGTGGCCAGCACGACCGCGTCGGCGACGTGCCGCTCGATCTCGCCGGTCACCATGTCGCGCACGATGACGCCGCGGGCCCGCCCGTCGGCGACGATCAGGTCGAGCATCTCGTGGCGGGTGAACATCTCCACGGTCCCGGCCGCCACCTGCCGCTCCAGCGCCTGGTAGGCGCCGAGCAGGAGTTGCTGGCCCGTCTGGCCGCGGGCGTAGAAGGTACGGGAGACCTGGGCGCCGCCGAACGACCGGGTGTCGAGCAGGCCGCCGTACTCGCGGGCGAACGGGACGCCCTGGGCCACGGCCTGGTCGATGATGTTCACCGAGACCTGGGCCAGGCGGTAGACGTTCGACTCGCGGGCGCGGAAGTCGCCGCCCTTCACGGTGTCGTAGAACAGCCGGTAGATGGAGTCGCCGTCGCCCCGGTAGTTCTTGGCGGCGTTGATGCCGCCCTGGGCGGCGATGGAGTGGGCGCGCCGGGGCGAGTCCTGGTAGCAGAACGACTTGACGTTGTAGCCCAGCTCGCCGAGCGTCGCGGCGGCCGAGCCGCCGGCCAGGCCGGTGCCGACCACGATGATGTTGAGCTTGCGCTTGTTGGCCGGGTTGACGAGCTTGGCCGAGAACTTGCGCTTCTCCCACCGCTCCTCGATGGGGCCCTCGGGCGCCTTGGTGTCCCGGATCTCCGGACCCTCTACGTAGTTCACTTGACGACTCCGAAGGTGATGGCGAGCGGCGGGGCGAGGAAGCCGACGACGAGGACGGCGGACACGACGGAGGCGGTGGCGCGCAGCGCGCGGTAGCGGGCGCGGTTGGCCCAGCCGAGCGTCTGGAAGGCGCTCCAGATGCCGTGCCGCAGGTGCAGGCCCACCATGACGACGGCCACGAGGTAGATCAGCGTCACCCACCAGCGCGACGCCGCGAACCCGGCGATCATCCGGTCGGCCGGGGCGGAGTCGAAGCCCTTGGGGTTGACCACGCCGAAGGTCAGGTCCAGCAGGTGCCAGACGAGGAAGAGCAGGATCGTGAGGCCGCCGAACCGCATGATGTGCGTGGCGTAGCCACCGGCCTGCGACTTCTTGGCGACGTACTTCACCGGCCGCGCGCGGTGCGCCCGTCTCGCGAGAGAGATCGCGGCCCACATGTGCAGGACCACGGACACGACGAGGCCGATCTCGAGGATCGTCAGCACCGTCCGGTACGGGGCGATGGGCTCCAGCAGCGTGCGCAGCGCGTCGGCGTAGTCGTTGAACGACTCGCGCCCCAAGAAGATCTTGAGGTTGCCCAGCATGTGGAGGATGAGGAAGGAGACCATCACGGCGCCGGTGACCGCCATGACGACCTTCTTGCCGTTGGAGGAGGCCAGGAACCTCTGCGGCCTCCGGGCGGCGGGCTTCTTCGCCGGTGGAGCGGACTTGGGGGAGCTAACAGGCGCGGTGGCGGCGCCGCGCTCTATCGTGGCAGTCACGTTTTCTGACGCTAGGTATCCAGCGATGATCCGTCCAAGTCATGACGGGCCTGGTTTCCATAGCCTGCGGCTATGATGTCTGGTTTGCACGGCCGGCGTGCGGAAACAGCCCAGGTCAGTGCGAGGAATATCACATGCAGTTGCAGCAGCTCTCCTACTTCGTCGCGGTGGCCGAGACCAGGCACTTCACCCAGGCGGCCGAGCGGATGCGGGTCGCCCAGCCCTCGCTCAGCAAGCAGATCAAGGCGCTGGAGACCGATCTCGGCGCGCCGCTGTTCTCCCGGGCGCGCGGCAACGTGACCCTGACGGCCGCCGGCGAGGCGCTGCTGCCCCTGGCCCGCCGGATGCTGGCCGACGCCGAGACCGCCCGCCAGGAGGTCGCCGAGCTGGCCGGCCTGCGCAAGGGCCGCGTACGGCTCGGCGCGACGCCGTCGCTGTGCACGGGGCTGCTGGCCGACGCGCTGGCCCGCTTCCACCGTGACTACCCGGGCATCGAGCTGCTGGTCGAGGAGGGCGGCTCGCGGGACCTGGTCAGGGCGCTGGCCCGCGGCCAGATCGATCTGTCCCTGATCATCATGCCGTTGCAGGGCGACGACCCCGCGCTGGTCACCGAGGAGCTCCTGCGGGAGAACCTGGTCGTGGTGACCTCCTCCCACGAGCCGCTGCGCAAGCCGCACCTGCGCATCGAGGATCTGCGCGGCCGCCCGATGGTGATGTTCCGGCGCGGCTACGACCTGCGGGAGGCCACGCTGGCCGCCTGCCGGCAGGCGGGGTTCGAGCCGCGGCTGGCCGTCCAGGGCGGCGAGATGGACGCGGTGCTGCGCTTCGTGGAGGCGGGGCTGGGGGTCGCGGTCGTGCCCTCGATGGTGCTCGACGGGCGGCCGGGGCTGACCGGCACGCCGCTCACGCCGCCGGGGCTCAGCCGTACGGTGGCGCTGGCGCACCGCCGGGACGTGGAGCCGACCAGGGCCGCGCAGGCGTTCCGGGCCACGCTCCTGGCGTTCGTGGTCGAAGCGGGACATGAGGGGACGCTTCCGCAAGGGGTCGAGCTCATCGCACAATGAGCTGCAACAGTTCCACCCTGCGAAGAGGCCCGCGTGTGACGGCAACGCTTTCCGAGACATTGACGCTGCTCCTCGTCGAGGACGACGACGGTGACGCCTTCCTGGTGGAGGAGCTGCTCAAGGAGGCGGAGGCGCCGCCGAGGATCACCTGGGTGCGCAGCCTCCGCGAGACCAGGCCGAAGCTGACCACCGCGATCCAGTGCGTGCTGGTCGACCTGACGCTGCCGGACGCCTCGGGCCTGGAGGCGCTGGAGGAGGTGCTGCGCCTCGCGCCGCACGCGGCCGTGCTCGTGCTGACCGGCCTGCGCGACGCGCACGTGGGCGTCGCCGCGGTGCAGGCCGGCGCCCAGGACTACCTCGTCAAGCAGGACATCGACGCCCGGCTGCTGGCCCGGGCGATCCGCTACGCGATGGAGCGCAAGCGGGCCGACCTGGCCCAGATCCGCCTGGTCGAGGCCGAGCTCACCGCCAAGGAGAACGCCCGGCTGGAGCGCGGCCTGCTGCCCGTCGCGCTGCTGCGCACCGACGCGGTCGAGCACTCCACCCGCTACCTGCCCGGCAACCAGGGCACGCTGCTCGCGGGCGACTTCCTCGACACGGTGCAGACCTCCGACGGCGCGATCCACGTCGTGGTCGGCGACGTGTGCGGCCACGGCCCCGACGAGGCGGCGCTCGGCGTCGCCCTGCGCATCGCCTGGCGCACGCTCGTGCTGGCCGGGCAGACCGGCGAGCGGCTGCTGCACACGCTCGACGCGCTGCTGCGGGCCGAGCGCAAGGCTCCGGAGATCTTCACCACGCTGTGCATGGCCACGATCACCCCCGACCTGCGTCATGCCCGGATGCGGGTGGTGGGCCACCCGCCGCCCGTGCTGGTGCGCGACGGCGTGGTGGCCGTGGTGGACGGCACGCCGTCCGGGCCGCCGCTCGGCATCTTCTCCGACGCCGAGTGGAGGGTCATCGATGTTCCTCTCGGAGAGGATTGGGCGATCATGATGTACACCGACGGCCTCATCGAGGCCGCGGCCGGCGAGGACGACCTGCCGCTCGGCGTCGAGGGCCTGGTCGAGCTCGTGCGCGAGCACGGCTCCATCGACCTCGACCGGCTCATCCGCCACGTGGGCGTCCCGGACGACGACCTCGCCATGGTGCTCCTCGGGAAGGGGACGGCATGAGCGACGTGTCGGGCATCCGGCCGCTGCCGCCGCCCCGCGTGACCACCGGGCTGGGCAGCCTGCCGATGGGCCGCTGGTTCGCGGTCGTCGGCTCGGTCGTCACGCTCGCGTTCGCGACCGCCATCGTGTACACGATCCTGCTCATCGACCAGGTCCGCGCGGCCCGGCCCCGCCCCGAGGTGGAGGAGCACCTCGGCAGGCTGTACGTGGCGCTGATCGTGCTGCTGCTGATCCTGCTGGTGACCGGCGTGGTGCTGGGCTGCGTCGTCAGGTACGTCGTCCTGAAGCCCATCGCCCAGCTCACCGAGCAGGTGCGCCAGGTCGCGGCCGGCGACTACGACCACCGCCCGGCCGTCGAGCACCCCGCGGAGCTGGCGGAGCTGTCCGGCCACGTCGACGCCATGCGCGAGCGCATCGTCACCGCGTGGCGCCGCGCAGAGGAGCAGGCGGTCGAGCTGCGCCGCTCGAACGGCGAGCTGGAGCAGTTCGCCTACGTGGCCAGCCACGACCTCCAGGAGCCGCTCCGCAAGATCGCCAGCTTCACGCAGATGCTCGACCAGCGTTACGGCGACCGGCTCGACGAGCGCGCCAGGCAGTACATCCACTACGCGGTGGACGGCGCCAAGCGCATGCAGCTCCTCATCAACGACCTGCTCGACTTCTCGCGGGTGGGCCGGGTGAGCGGGGAGCGGACGCCCGTCGACACGGGCCCGGCGCTGTCCGCGGCCGTGGACAACCTGTCGGCGGCCCTGGAGGAGACGGACGCGACCGTCACGGCGGGCCCGCTCCCCCGCGTGCTCGGCAACCGGCTCCAGCTCACGCAGCTCTTCCAGAACCTCGTCGAGAACGCCGTCAAGTTCCGCTCCGCGGAGCCGCCCCGCGTCCGGATCGAGGCCGTGCGGAAGGACGACGTGTGGGAGTTCAGCTGCTCGGACAACGGGATCGGGATCGAGGGCAAGTACGCCGACCGGATCTTCCTGATCTTCCAGCGCCTGCACCCGCGTGACGTCTACCCGGGAACGGGCATCGGGCTGGCGCTCTGCCGCAAGATCGTCGACTATCACGGCGGCCGGCTCTGGCTCGACGGCGACGCCGAGGGGCCCGGCGCCACCTTCCGCTGGACGCTGCCCGCGGCAGGTGATGACGCATGAGTGCCGGCCGCCCGATCGAGGTGCTGCTGGTGGAGGACGACCAGGGCGACATCCTGCTGACGCGGGAGGCGTTCGAGTACAACAAGGTGAGCAACCGCCTGCACGTGGTGAACGACGGCGAGCAGGCGATGGCCTTCCTGCGCCGCGAGGAGGGCTACCAGGACGTGCCGCGGCCCGACCTGGTGCTGCTCGACCTCAACCTGCCGCGCATGGACGGGATGGAGGTGCTGCGGGAGGTGAAGGCCGACCCCGACCTGCGCACCATCCCGGTCATCATCCTGACGACGTCCGAGGCCGAGGAGGACATCCTCCAGGGCTACCGGCTGCACGCCAACGCGTACGTCTCCAAACCAGTGGATTTCGAGCAATTCATCCGAGTTGTCCGACAAATAGATGATTTTTTCGTCACGGTGGTTAAGTTGCCGCACCTGGGGAAGCGCCTCTGACGCGTGGACGTGACAGGAATCACAGCGGGTCATCGAAAAAGTGAGTGACCCTTGTCACAAATGCTCACGCGGGCGTCGTAACGTATCCCCCACCAATGCGCGCCCGAGCGGAGACGACGCCCCGCGCCGCGCGCAACAGCGAACGACCCGGACCCCAGGCGAGTGAAGGGTCCGCGGGAGGTGGAGAGGTCCCCGATGAGCCAGACGACGCCCGACGCGCCCGTCAGAAGGCAACGTGCGCAGATCAAGGTGCGCACACTGCGCACAGACCGATGGTGGCTGGCCCCGCTGCTGACCTTCCTGGGGCTCAGCGCCTTCCTCGTCTACGGCGTGTGGGCCATCTTCGACACCCCGTACTACGTGCCGGGGCCGGAGTACATCGCGCCGTTCTCCTCGCCCTGCCTGGCGACCTCCTGCCCCGAGGGGGCGAGGCTCTTCGGCCTGGCGCCCTTCGGCGACTGGTACACGCTGCCGCCCGGCCTGCTGATCCTCGGCCTGCCCGGCGGGTTCCGGCTGACGTGCTACTACTACCGCAAGTCCTACTACCGCTCGTTCTGGCTGTCGCCGCCCGCGTGCGCCGTCCAGGAGCCGCACGGCAAGTACACCGGCGAGACCCGCTTCCCGCTGATCATCCAGAACATCCACCGGTACTTCTTCTACGGCGCCATCGTCATCGGCGCCATCCTCGCCTACGACGCGATCCTCGCGCTCGTCCACCGGCCGAACGGCCTCGGCTCCTGGATCCTGCTGCTCAACGCCGTCCTGATCGCCGCGTACACGCTGTCGTGCCACTCGTGCCGGCACATCACCGCTGGCCGGCTGAACCACTTCTCCCGTCACCCGCTCCGCTACCGCGCCTGGACCTTCGTCTCCAAGCTCAACGCCAAGCACCAGCCCCTCGCGTGGGCCTCGATGTTCTCCGTCATGGGCGCCGACTTCTACGTCCGCCTGGTCGCCAAGGGCATCATCGCCTTCCCGTACGCGTAAGGAATCTCAGTGGAAATCGAGCGTCACGAATACGACGTCGTCGTCATCGGCGCGGGCGGCGCCGGGCTTCGGGCCGCCATCGAGGCCCGCCAGCAGGGCAAGCGCACCGCCATCGTGTGCAAGTCGCTGTTCGGCAAGGCCCACACGGTCATGGCCGAGGGCGGGGCCGCCGCCGCGATGGGCAACGTCAACTCCGACGACAACTGGATGGTGCACTTCCGTGACACCATGCGCGGCGGCAAGTTCCTGAACAACTGGCGGATGGCCGAGCTGCACGCCAAGGAGGCCCCCGACCGGGTCTGGGAGCTGGAGGCGTGGGGCGCGCTGTTCGACCGCACCAAGGACGGCAAGATCAGCCAGCGCAACTTCGGCGGCCACGAGTACCCGCGCCTGGCGCACGTCGGCGACCGCACCGGCCTGGAGCTGATCCGCACCCTCCAGCAGCGCGTCGTCGCCCTCCAGCAGGAGGACTACGAGCAGCACGGCGACTACGAGGCCTACATCAAGGTCTTCGCCGAGTGCACGATCACCCGCCTGCTCAAGGACGGCGAGCGCATCTCGGGCGCCTTCGGCTACTGGCGCGAGAGCGGCAACCTCGTCGTCCTCGACGCCCCGGCCGTGGTGCTCGCCACCGGCGGCATCGGCAAGTCGTACGTGGTGACCTCCAACTCCTGGGAGTACACCGGCGACGGCCACGCCCTGGCGCTGCTGGCGGGGGCCAACCTCATCAACATGGAGTTCATCCAGTTCCACCCCACGGGGATGGTCTGGCCGCCGTCCGTGCGCGGCATCCTCGTCACCGAGTCGGTCCGCGGCGACGGCGGCGTGCTGCGCAACTCCGACGGCGAGCGCTTCATGTTCAACTACATCCCCGAGGTGTTCAAGGACAAGTACGCCACCACCGAGGAGGAGGGCGACCGCTGGTACACCGACCAGGCCAACAACCGGCGGCCCCCGGAGCTGCTGCCCCGTGACGAGGTGGCCCGCGCCATCAACTCCGAGGTGAAGGCCGGGCGCGGCTCACCCCAGGGCGGCGTCTTCCTCGACGTCTCCACCCGCCTGCCGGCCGAGGAGATCAGGCGGCGGCTGCCGTCGATGTACCACCAGTTCAAGGAGCTGGCCGACGTCGACATCACCGCCGAGCCCATGCAGGTGGGCCCGACCTGCCACTACATCATGGGCGGCGTCGAGGTCGACGCCGACACGGGCGCCGCCGCCGTGCCCGGCCTGTTCGCCGCGGGCGAGGTCTCCGGCGGCATGCACGGCTCCAACCGCCTCGGCGGCAACTCCCTGTCCGACCTGCTGGTCTTCGGCCGGCGCGCGGGCGCGGGCGCCGCCGCGTACGTGGACGCGCTGCCCGCCCGGCCCAAGGTCGTCCAGGAGCTGGTGGACGAGGCCCGCGAGGAGGCGCTGGCCCCGCTGCAGCGCGCCGGCGAGAACCCGTACGAGGTGCACCACGAGCTCCAGCGCACGATGAACGAGCTGGTCGGCATCATCCGCAAGGCCGACGAGGTCTCCGAGGCCCTGGAGGTCGTCGAGAAGCTCAAGGAGCGGGTCCGCCTCGTCGGCGCCGCCGGGTCCCGGATCTACAACCCCGGCTGGCACCTGGCCCTCGACCTGCGCAACATGGTCCTGGTCTCCGAGTGCGTGGCCCGCGCCGCGCTGCTGCGCGAGGAGAGCCGCGGCGGTCACACCCGCGACGACTTCCCCGGCATGAACCCCGCGTGGCGCCGCAAGCTGCTCGTCTGCTCCACGGCCGACGGCTCCTCGGTCACCGTCGAGGAGAAGACCCAGCCGGCGATGCGCGACGACCTGATCACGCTGTTCGAGCGCGACGAGCTGAAGAAGTACCTCACCGACGAAGAGATGACAGAGTTCGACGGGATTTCGAGATGAGCTACAAGGCGAAGTTCAAAGTCTGGCGCGGTGAGGGCGGAGAGGGCAAGCTCGAGGACTTCACCGTCGAGGTGAACGAGGGCGAGGTCGTCCTCGACATCATCCACCGCCTCCAGGCCACCCAGGCGCCCGACCTGGCGGTCCGCTGGAACTGCAAGGCCGGCAAGTGCGGCTCCTGCTCCATGGAGATCAACGGCAAGCCGCGGCTGGGCTGCATGACCCGGATGTCCACCTTCGAGGAGGACGAGACGATCACGGTCACCCCGATGCGGACCTTCCCCGTCATCAAGGACCTGGTCACGGACGTCTCGTTCAACTACCAGAAGGCGCGGGAGATCCCCTCGTTCACGCCCCCGTCGGGGGTGCGGCCGGGCGAGTACCGCATGAAGCAGATCGACGTCGAGCGGTCCCAGGAGTTCCGCAAGTGCATCGAGTGCTTCATGTGCAACAACGTCTGCCACGTCATCCGTGACCACGAGGAGAACAAGACGTCCTTCGCGGGGCCGCGCTTCCTCATGCGCATCGCGGAGCTCGACATGCACCCGTACGACGTGGCCGAGCGCCAGGAGTCGGCGCAGGAGGAGCACGGGCTCGGCTACTGCAACATCACCAAGTGCTGCACCGAGGTCTGCCCCGAGCACATCAAGATCACCGACAACGCGCTGATCCCGATGAAGGAGCGCGTGGTGGACCGCAGGTACGACCCGCTGGTGTGGCTCGGAAACAAGATCTTCCGTCGCCCGAAGTGACCCGCGCCTGAAAGCGCCGAGGCGGCCGGTGGGATTCCACCGGCCGCCTCGGCGTTTCGGTCAGGGTCTCGCGCGGAGCGCTCAGTGCCTGCGGCGGTGCTTGCCGCCGTCCTCGTCCGGCAGGAACTCGATCAGCGTCGCGTCCGGGCCGGCCGGGGACGCCTGCCAGGGCTCCGCGTCGCCCGTCTCGGCGGCCGAGGCCGGGCTCACGGGGTGCTCCGGCGGCGCCTCGAACGGCGCGGCGCCGCCCGCCGGGATGTCGGCCGGCGGCTGCTCCGGCGGGACCAGCGGCTCGAACGGCGCCCGGTACGTCCCCTGGCGCTCCTCCTCGACCGGCTCGTTGCTGTAGAGCACCACCGGCTCGGGCGGCGGACTGGGCAGGCCGGGCAGCACGGGAACACCCGCGTCGGGCCCGCCGTACGTGTTCGGGTCCTGGTAGACGGTCCCGTACTGGAGCGGGCCGCCGGGATACGTCTGGACCGGCACGAAGCTGAGGATCGGCGCGTACGCCGTCGTACCCGGGTAGCCGTGCGGACCCGCGGCGGCGTAGCCGGGACCCGCGGGGTAACCGGCGGGCGGCGGGTAGCCGGGACCCATGGGGTAACCACTCGGGTAGGGCCCGCCGGGCGGATAGCCGCCGGGGTACCCGGGGCCGCCCAGGTCGGGCCGGGGCACCTGCGGGCCGGCCCTGCGGACGGCCGCCGCGTGCGCCATGCGGCGCAGCCGCCCCTCGAAGATCAGCACGGCGAACAGCACCAGCAGCACCATGACCAGCGCCGGGATGCTGAGCTTGCGCGTCATCTCGGCCTGGTCGAACTCCGGAGTCGCGGCGCGCACCTCAAGCTGGACCGACTCGCTCGTCGAGGTCTCCTGCGGTGTGGCCGTGGGCGTCGCCGAGGGCAGCTCGGTGCCGGCGATGCTCGGCAACTCCACGCTCTGCTCCTGCGTGGGCTCCTCGCTCGGCGACGCGAGCGGATCCTCCACCGAGGCCGACGTCTGCGGCGGCGGGACCACCGGCGGGAGGGTCTGGTCCGGGGTGCTGGGCGGCGGGGTGGGCGCCGTGCTGGTCCTGGTCTTCTTCGGCGTCGGCTGGGTGGTCTTGGTGGCGGGCGGCGACTTGGTGATGGTCTTGGTGATCGTGGTCTCCGGCTGCTCCTCAGGCGTGGGCAGCGTGGTGGTGACCGTGATCGTGACCTCTGGGGAGCTCTCGCAGAACTGGTCGGTGTCACACGGATCGACGGCGGGATCGTAGGCCGACACCGAGGCGCTGGCGCTCTGGATGACGAACGGCGCGGCGCCGATGCCGGTCAGGCCCAGCGAAAGGACCATCGCGGAGACAGCCGTCGCTCGCGTGCGTGCCACCTGTGCCCTCCGCACGATCCGAAACCATGGTCATGAGGATCTTAATCGTCAAAGGAATCTTAGTCCGGTAAAAGGCACAGTAAAGACGGAAGTACCGCCAGATTCCCTGACAAATCCCGGCTAACCTGCGCGCAGAATCTCCTCGACCGCCCGCATGACCGGCAGGTCCGCCCCCAGCCAGGCCACGTCGAAGTACTCGCCGGGCGCCAGCCACCGCAGCGCCAGGTGCTCCTTGGCCTCCGGCGTGCCGGCGGCGAGGGAGCAGAGCCACACCCGCATGACGTAGCCCTCGGCCAGCGCCCAGTCGCCGCCGACCCGCTCCCCCACGGCGACCTCCACGCCGAGCTCCTCCCGGCACTCGCGCACGAGCGCCTCGGTCTCGCTCTCGCCCGGGTCCACCTTGCCGCCCGGGAACTCCCAGCCGCCGGCCAGCGTGGGCGGCTCGGCACGCTGCGCGGCGAGCACCCGCCTCCGCGCATCGACGATCACCGCCGCCACCACGACCACCGTCATAGCGTCCGCAGTTTCTTGAGCTGTTCGAGGGTGTCCGGGTTCTGCAGCGGCCGGGTGAAGCCCACGATGTTCGTACGCGACTCGTACGCCGTCACCTTGATCGGCCCGCACAGCCGGCACCGCGCCTCGATCATCTTCCCCTTCGACACAACCATCCCCACATGTCCCGGGTTGTCGGGCGATGTGCCCGGCCCCGCGTTGAAGAACACCAGGTCGCCCGGCTGCTCGTCGCCCTGCGACACCTTCACGCCGTACGGCCACTGCTGGAACGTGGTGCGCGGGATGTGCAGCCCCGCGGCCTGGTAGGCCGCGTAGATGATCCCCGAGCAGTCGAACGCGTCAGGCCCCGTGCCGCCCCACAGGTACGGCTTGCCCCGCTGCTTCAGCGCGAACGCCAGGATCTTACCCACCACCTCGCTCGGCGCCGCCTCCACCAGCGGGTCGTCGCAGGCGCCGTCGGCCTCCGGCGGCTCCTGGACCTCGCCCGACCTGGCGTAGCGGCGGGCGATCTCCTCGACCTGGTCCACGTACCACCAGGCCCGGTTGTAGACGAACAGCGCCCGCCGCACGTTCTCCGGCGCGCCGTTGCGCTTGAGCATCTTGGCGGCGCCGAGGATCGCGTCGGCCGGGTTGTAGATGTCGCCGATCCCGTCACCGTCGCCGTCGGAGGCGTAGCCGTTGACCTGCGACGACATCGGGACCTTGGCCTTGCCGCCCCACGTGCTGATGAGGAACTGCATCGGCCCGGCCGCGCCCGCGTAGTTGGTGCCGCTCTTGACGCCGGGCAGGTCGGACCGGCCGTGGTCGGTCTCGCGCTTGCCCACGGCCGCCAGGATCGTCCACTGCACGCCCAGCTTCTCGCCGTTCTTCTTGTACAGCTCCAGGTAGTCGGGCGGGATGTCGGAGGCGGCCGAGTCGGACGCCTCCTGCGCCTTCGCCTCGCTCCCGCAGTCGGGCTGCTGCCCGCCGTTGCCGATGAACGACGGGATCGAGGTCATGAGCATCGGCGACACGATGACCAGCGCGAGCAGGACCGCCCCGGCCGCGCCGAGTGCCAGGGCCACGCGGGTACGTGAGAGGTTCACCCCGTGGTGTCCCCGTCCTGGCCCTCTCCGGCGGGTTGCAGGTCGAACACCCGCCAGTCGGTGCCCATCTCGCTCACCGTCACCGCGTAGTCGTCGGTGAGCTGCTTGTTACCGCTCTTGGCGGTGATCTGCTGGGTGCCGGTGACGACGAGGACCACAGACGTCTTCTCCACCGACCTGATCTCCTTCACCTTGGCCGTGGCCGTGGACACCACCTCGTCGGCGCGGTTGCGCTCGACCGTGCCGGGCGAGGTGAGCGTGCGCGCCAGGACGGCGCCGAGGTCCGCCGTGGCGAACGCCTTGACCCGGTCGGCGTACGCCGCCGGGTCCTCGTCGTAGCGGAAGGTGCCGTACGCGGCGGTGAACCGCTCGGCCAGGTCGGCCGACGCCGCGAGCTGCTCCTTCGACATCGGCAGGTACGCGTAGATGTCGAACGGGGCGTCGCTCGCCGTCGCCAGGGGCGTGCTGCGCGGCACGGTCACCACGCCGCTCGGCGTACGGCCGGCGACCGGCTCCTCCTCGGCGGATTCGCCGGAGCCGGGCCACATCGTCACGTAGAGGCCGACGGCGGCGATCACCGCCACGATGGCGGCGAACGCCAGCCCCCGCTTGTCACCGGGCAGGGCCATCGTCAGTCCCTGTCCTGACCACCGGGCTTGAGCCAGAACGGCACGGGCGGCTCGTCACCGCCGGAGCCGTTGCCGCGGCGGCTGGGCAGCCACAGCGGCGGCGGCTCCTCCGCGCGGCTTCGCGGCGCGTCGGCCGGCCGCGACGACCCGCCGAAGATCCCGCCGCCCGAGGAGCCGCTGCTCGACGACCGCCGGCCGCCCGAGTCGCCCCACCGGGAGCCGCCCGAACGCGACCCGCCGGAACCGCCGGACCCTCGCGACCTCGACCCGCCGCCGAACAGCCCGCCGCCCGAGCCGCCGGACCGTGACCCGCCGGACCCCGAGCCTCCGAAGATCCCGCCGCCGGAGCCGCCCGAGCCGCCTGAGCCGCCACCGCGCGACGCCCAGCCACCACCGGACCGGCCGCCGAACCAGCCGCCACCGCCTGACGAGCCACCTGATGAGCCTGCGCCACCGCCGTCACCGCCGGTGTTGCCGCCGCTGCCGCCACCGCCGCTGCCACCGCGGTTGCCGCCGCCACCCGCTCCCGCCAGCCGGGACACCGCACCCGCGCCGCCCGACACCCGCGGACCGGTCCCACCGGACACGCGCGGGCCCGACCCGCCCGTCGCACCACCTGTCGCACCACCGGCCGCGCCGCCCGCCGTCCGGGCTCCGCCCGGGGTCGCGGCGCCGCGCGTGCGGGCCGGCGTCCCGCCGAGGTTGAGCGGCGGCGCCGAGCCCGGCCGCGGCGCGGGCACCTGCCGGGACGCCGCCTTGCCGCCCTGCTGGTCGGTGGCCAGCGGAGCCGCCGTGGCGGGCACCCGCGTGCCCTGCTGCCCGCCACCGGCCGCCGCCTCCTCGCCGCGGGCCCGGCCCTGCGCCACGGCCGAGGCCGCCGCCGACCCCGCCGCCGCGCCGGTCGCGGCGGCCTGGATGAGCGGCTCCGCCTTGCGCACGCCCCAGCGCCCTATGCGGGCCGAGGCCACCGGCGGCAGCGCCACAGCCGACCGCTCCAGCGTGCGGGAGCTGGCCGCCTCGCCGAGCATGCGGGTGGCCAGCGTGTGGCCGTTCATCGAGGCGAACAGGTGCTGGAACGGCCTGCGGTAGAAGAACACCGCGATCGTCAGCAGGGCCATGAACAGGATCTGCAGCCCCCACGGCATCGCCGTGGAGATGATCAGCGCATAGCCGTACACGAGCACGCCGAGCACCAGCGCGAGCACGGCCTGCCGCAGCAGCGTGCCGACGAGCATCTCCACCCAGCGCATCGCGATGATGCGCCCGCTGCCCGGATGCACGCCGATCAGCAGGAACACCGGCCCCATGATCAGCAACAGCAGGAAGCCGACCTTCAGCACCAGCAGCGACACCGCCACCAGGAAGATGAGCACGCCCGCGACCAGGGCGGCGATCAGCGCGCCGATGGCCACGCCGAGCCGCGACGTCCAGTCCTTGCCCTGGAAGATCGCGAAGCGTGGGTCGCTCTGGAGCTTCTCCGCGATCTCGGCGTACTTCGCCTGGTGCGCCGCCGGGTCGGCGGCCTGCTGGCCCGCCGTCGGCGCCGGGATCGCCTGCGTCTCCAGCATGAGCCGGCCGTAGTCGCGCACCACGGGCGCGTTCGGGTCGGCCGTTCCGAACAGGCCCACCAGCCACGGCTTGCAGACGAGCGTCGACCACAGGGCGTCGGCGTTCTGGTCGACCCCCGGGGTGCCCGTCTGACCGTAGCCGCCGGCCTTCACCTGCGGGTTGGTCTGGCCGGGACCGGGCAGGCAGGAGGCGCCGCCCGCGCCGGGCAGACCGGAGAAGGCAGAGTTGACCACCTCGCCGGTCTTGTCCGTGACGATCTTGCCGAGGCCCGTGAAGTCGCCCGGCCGGCTGAAGAACCAGGTCGCGACCGTGACGGCCAGCACCATCCAGATGACGCCCTCGGCCGTCGTCGTGGCGCGCTTCCGGATCAGCCCGTACCAGGCCAGCCAGATCGCGCCGAGGATCACGATCGGGCGCAGGAACGGCCAGTACATCGCCTCCGACAGGTTCGTGACGATGTCGTCCACCACGTTCTTGATGGACTGGAGCGGCCCCTCCGTGGCGGCGGCCTGATAGGTGGTGATCGTCACCCGGTCGATCGCCTTGGCCCACAGGAAGACCGTGTTGGCCCAGCCGTTGCCCAGGACGGCGACGATGTCGGAGCAGCCCAGCCCGTACGTGTGCCAGAACTGGCCGCTCATGCCGAACTGCGCGTAGTTCGTGGTCGCCGCCGGGACCGTGCCCTCGGGAGGCGGCGGTGAGATCATGCCGTCGACGCCGCTGCCGATCACCTCGGGGGTGAGCGCCGGCGACAGGTCGCACGGGGCCGCGGCGGCCGGCGACATGCCACCCACCACGAGCGGGACCACGAGGATGCCCGCGATCAGGGCCAGCGCGAGCGCGAGCCGCCTGGGTAGCCGGACCTTCATGACCGTACCTCCTGCGCTCGGCCCACTCCCCCTTGAAGATCATGCCCGCTGTCGCCGGGTTTGTCGTGCGTCGGATTCGTGTCGAGCCAGCGCAGCAGCTCCTCCGAGATCAGGTCCACTGCGATGCGGCCGGCCCGGCCGTCCAGATCACGGAACACGCACTCGCCGTTGCCGAGCGAGCGCAGCACCGCCTTGTGCTCCTCCGACGGCTCCACCCCGAGCAGGGACATGACGTGGTCCACCTCGACCCGCTCGGTGGACCGGAACGCGAACACCGACGACAGGCAGTTGGTCACCTGCTCGTTCAGCAGGTCGCCGGCGTTCTGCGAGACCAGGACGAGCGCGGTGTTACGAGACCGGCCCATCCGGCTGACCTCGGGCACCAGCTTGGCGCCCTCAGGCGTGGACGTGATCGCCCACGCCTCGTCCAGGAAGATCGCCTTCGGGGCGCGGCGGTCGAGCCCGTTCATCAGCCGCCGCGCGAACTGCGACACCAGGTAGAGCAGCGCCACCGACAGCCGCTGCTCGTAGGAGTAGTCGTCGCGGGTGGTGGCCGCGTCCGGCAGCGTCAGCCCGCCCAGCGTGAACACGGTCGTCCAGCCCTCGCTGTCGATCTGGTCGCCGCCCGACGGGTCGAAGCACAGCCGGGCCAGGTGCATCTCCGACATCGAGCGGAGCACGGCCCCGAGGTTCTTGGAGGCCGCGTCCTCCGACTGCTCCAGGAACTCCACGACCTTGCCCAGCGACGGGTCCGGCGCGTTGGACACGGCGGCGACGGCCTGGATCATGGCCGACTCCCGCTCCTCCGACATACGTGGCAGCAGCAGGCGCAGCGTCTCCGTGGCCATGGTCTTCTTGGCCGCGATGTCGTCGCCGAACGAGAACGGGTCCAGCAGGCCCGGCGCGGCCGAGCCGAGCGGGATGATCCGCGCCCTGCGCCCCCGCTTCTGCAGGAGCTGCACCAGCGACTCGGCGTCGCCCTTCGGATCGATCACCGCCACCGTGACGCCGCGCAGGGCCATCTGGTAGATCATCAACAGCGCCAGCGTGGTCTTGCCGCCGCCCGGCTCGCCGGTGATCGCGATGGCCGTCGGCCGGTTGCGGGTCGCCGCGACCAGCGGGTCGAAGTGGACGATGCTGCGCGCCCGGCCCACGGTCTCGCCGATGTACGGGCCGTGCCAGCCCTCGCTGCCCTCGCCGAGCCGGTCGCCGAGGTCGACGGTCGCCGTGGACATGCCGCCCGCGATCGTACGCAGCGGCTGGCGCTGGGCGTAGGCGTTGACCCGCACCTTCTCACCCGGCAGCGCCTCGCAGAACAGCGAGAACTGGTCGCCCGTCGAGTTGACCACGTCGATGCCCATGTCGCGGTAGTGCTCGACGACCGCCTCCACCCGCTGCACGCAGATGTCCTCGGTCGGGGCCGACACGATGAGGCGGTGCCATCCGTACACGAAGGGCAGCCGCTCCTTGGTGATGCCGTGCTCCAGCATGCGGGCCGCGTCGATCTGCTCCGCCAGCGCGATCGGCGCCTCCGCGCCCGCCTCGCGGATGTGGATGTCCATGTCGCGGGCGTGCGCCAGCTTGCGCGCGACGTCCTTGGACGCCTTCACCGGCGGGATCAGCCGCATCCGCGACGAGATCTCCACCGGGAACGGGAGCTGGTCGGCGAAGTGCATCCACGGCTCGCCGTCCGGGAACGGCATGAGGTCGGGGAAGCGGGCGAACGACAGGTGCGCCACGTACGAGTCGCCCTGCGGCTGCACGATCCGCAGCAACGACCGGCCGTTGTGGATCTCACCCTCCACCAGCGACTCGATCTCGCCCCTGCCCCAGCGCCGCTTCGAGCTGGCCGACGGAGGCGGATCACCGATGCCGCCCGCCGCCGCGTGCTGGAACAGCCACGCCACCTCGACGGAGGTGGCGTGACGGGCGTACAGGGCGCTGGAGGCCAGCGCCCTGCCGAGCCGCTCGGCCTGCTCCGTCCAGCGGGCGATCTCACCGTCCGGCACGTGGTCGTCGGCGATGCCCAGCACCTTCTCGGTGCGCTGGTAGAAGCCGAACAGCTGCGACAGCACGCCGCCGCCGATCTGCCGGCCGCGCGGGCCGAGCCGTACGCCGAGGTACACCTCTTTCGTCCAGAAGTCCTTCGCCCAGACGTGCCGGTACATCTCCTCCAGGTAGTCGCGCCAGCCCGGCCCCTCGTCGGACGTGCCGTTCAGCGTCATCGCCCACTCCGCCGCGGGGTACGTGCGGTGCGCCACCCGCAGGTGGACCTCGGCGTCCGGCATCCTGATCGCGGCCAGCGCGATCGTGATGTTGGTGGCCAGCGCCTCGCGTTCCTCGGGCGTGACGAACTCGTAGCTGACCGTCGGCAGGCGGAAGTACGCCCATGCGCTGGTGTCCGTGAGCAGGATGCGGTCGTCGAAGTAACGGACCGCGAGGCGCTGGTGCGCTCTGGACGCCCGGCTCATGCCACCCCCTCGGCGCATGAGCCGGGCGTCCACGCTCGCTCGTTCACTTAACGCTCACCGATTCTCGTGCCGGGGGGGTCACTCGCCAACTCCTCTTCGCTCACTCGGACGGACTGTGCCGCGAAGCCCGCGACCACCACGCCGGCGAGGGCCAGGTAGGCCCGGCGACCGGCCGCGCGCAACTGCCCCGGGTCGACGATCCCCGCGCCCCCCGGCGCCAGGTCGTCCTCCCAGGGGACCCGGACGATGGCCCGGCACCTGCCGCGGGCCACCGCCTCCGCCTGCTCGACGTCGGACATCGAGCGCCTGCTCACCCCGTTGACCACCATGACGGCCCGCCTGCGCAGGTCCGCGCAGCCGTGCCCGTCCAGCCACTCGTACGTCATCGCCACCGCCTCCGCGGCCTCCTCGCTCGCGGGCACCACGAGCACGAGCTGGTCCGCGTACGGCAGGACGCGGGCGGCCAGCGCGGCGGCGGGGTCGACGACGGTCAGCTTGTAGTGGCGGTCGAGCAGGTGGATGGCCTGGCCGAGGCGGTGGTCGGAGAACAGCGTGCGGTCCGACATCCGCCGCTCCGCGTCCGCGTCGGTGTCGGCCCCGATCACCTCCAGCCCGGAGGCGGTGCGGGTGGTGTAGCCCCGCATCGACAGATAGCCGCCGACATGATCCAGCCCGGCCAGCAGCGAGGCCAGCGTCTCGGGCGTCTCGGGGGTCACCCTGCTCGTCATGGTCTCGCCGCCGGTGTTGGCGTCGACGGCGATCACCTTGTCGTCGCGGTGGCGGGCCAGGGTGTGGCCCAGCATCAGCGCGGTCGTGCTCTGCCCGGCGCCGCCGGTGCAGCCGAGCACCACGATGCGGCGGCTGCCGCTGAAGACGGCGCGGGCGCGGGCCTCGTCGATCTCGGACCCGTCACTGCGCACACCGCCGCCGCCGACGACGACCTGCGCGATGCGCCGCCACCCGCCGGAGTCACGCCCGACGACGGACTCGACCCTCCGCACCCGCCCTTCCCGACTCCCAGCCGCCCCCACAACGTGCTGCCCAGCCCCTTGCCCAAGTCCGCCCTCACGGGGGGCGGCCTCCTGGGGGGCGGTCTCCTGAGGGGCAACCTCACGAGGCCCGGCCTCACGAGGCCCGGCCTCACGAGGTCCGGCCGCACGGGGTGCGGCCGTACGGGGTGCGGCCGTACGGGGTCCGGTTTCACGGGGTCCGGTTTCACGCGTGGCGGACTCGCGCGACCCGCCCTCACGACCAGCACTCTCGCCCAGGCCGCTCTCAGACGCGCCCCGCTCAGACGCGACCGTCCCGGATACCGCCGTCTCAGACGCAACGGTCTCGGAAACCGCCGTCTCAGACGCAACGGTCTCGGAAACCGCCGTATCGGACGCAACGGTCTCGGAATCCGCCGTATCGGACGCGACGGTGTCGGACACCGTCGTCTCGGAAACGGCCGTCCTGGACGCACCCGTCTCGACCGCCGTGGGCCCTTCGTCGGACGCTTCGTCCTCGGGAGCCGTCACCGGAGTGGCAACCCCTTCTGCGCGCGCCTGCACGACGGTCGCCGCCTGCTCCTGCCCAGCCTCGGCGTGCTCAGCCTCCGCCTGGGCAGCCTCGGCCCTCTCGCTCTCTGGCTGGGCCCGCTCGCTCTCTGGCTGGGCGTGCCCGGTCGTGGGGTGAGCCCGCTCCTGTTCGGCCTCCGACTCGCGGTGCTCCTGCTCGGTCGTGGCCTGCTCGGTCGTGGCCTGCTCGGGCTCGGTGTCGGCCTGCGCCTGCTCGGGCTCGGCCTCGGAACGGCCGAGAACCGGTGGGATGAGACGGACCGGCTCGGAGTCGGGACCGAGCGGCGGCCACACCTGCCTGGGCGGTTGCCCCTTGCGGTGTTGCATGCGGGCCGCCTCGTCATCCCCCGGACGCTCACCCGTGAGACGACGACCGCCCACTGCCTCCGCGCCGGGACCAAGGTCCGCGGCGCCGCTCTCCACGGGAGCCACGGGAGACCCGTTGGAGCGCGGCGGTGCGGGGAGGTCGGCGCGGGGGTTGGGCGGTGTGCGCAGAGTGGGCGGCGCAGGAAGATCGGGCTGGGGGGCGGTCCCGGTCTGGGGGCCAGGGAGCGCGGGTGAGGCGCCACGGGTGGGCGCGGAGGGCTGCGGGTCGGCGCTGGCCGCGAGCTTGCGCAGCCGGCGTAGGGCCTCCGTGTCGATGGGCTTGCCCACCACGGGCTCCTGCCGGGCCCCGGACCGCTTCTCACGCCGCGCACCGGACTCCCGCTCCTCACCCTGGGCGGGTCCGCGTACCGGCTGCGGGTCGGTCCGGCGCTCACGTACCGGCTGCGACGTCTCGGCCGCGGTCCGGCGGGCGGGCCGGCCGGTTCGCGTCTCGCCCGGGTCGGCGGAACTGACGTCGCCCTCCCCGGGCCCGCTCTCAGGCGTGGACCCGGCGTCCTGCCGTGCCGCCTCGTCGCCGTACAGCTCGCCCCAGCGGACGGGCGCCGGCTCTCCGCGTACGGTGACCTCTCCCTCCACGTGGACGTCACCGCGTACCGTGACGTCGCCTCCGACCGTGACGTCGCCCCGCAGCGTGACCGTGGAGGACTCGCCCTGCACGGTCACCGGCTCCTCGCGGGCGGCGGCGACCGCGGCGGCGGTGCCGAGGGCGGGGGCCGTGCCGCGCCGGGAGGCGGCGCCGCGGGCGGCCCGGCCGGTACGGGTGGTGGCGACGGCGGTGGCGGACGTGGGCTCGGCGACCGGGGCCTGCGCGGCGGCGGCGGCCGCGGCCGCCCC
>NZ_JBEXDT010000091.1:0-36831 GCF_040605905.1 Nonomuraea sp. NPDC005501
CGCCACCAGCTCGGCGAGGTACTGCTGGGTCGCGGTGTAGGCGGCGAACAGTTCCTCGTCGCCGACCTCTCCGCCGAGGAACTTGTCGATGTTGTTCTGGAAGAAGCCCCGGTCCTCGTCCGGCACCCCCAGCAGCTCACAGATCACGATGGCGGGGATGGGCTTGGCGAACGCGGTCACCAGGTCCACCGTCGGCCCGGCCTTGTCCATGGCGTCCAGGTGGTCGGCGGTGATCTGCTCGACGCGCTCGGTGAGCAGCCGCATCCGTCGTACGGTGAACTTGCCCACCAGCGGCTTGCGATAGCGGCTGTGCTGGGGCTCGTCCATGAGGAGGAACTCGCCGGGCGGCGCCGGCGGGACCTCGATGTCGCCGTAGTCGATGGTCGGGTGGTGGCTCATGAGCTCCCTGCGGGAGCTGAACCGCGGATCGGCCAGGACCGACCGGACCAGGTCGTAGCCGGTGACCAGCCAGCCCTGGTGTCCGTCGGGGAAGGGGAAGCGGCTGATCGGGCTCTGCTCGCGGGCCTCGACCAGCTCCTTGGGCGGGTCGAAGGGACAGCCGGACTGACGCGCGGCCGGCAACGTGGTGACGGTGTGCTCCATGGTTGTTCCTCTCATCGGTCCTGAACCGTTCTTGACATCCACGGTCGCCGACGCCTCTGACATCAGGCCGTCGCCGTGCTGACGCGACCGCTGACACGACGTCGCCGAGCGTCAGTCCGGCGCGAGCAGGCTGACGAAGGTTCCGCTGCGTACCGCTGCCTGAAGGTGCTGTCAGTGGCCGCGTCAGCACGGCGACGGTCCGGTGTCAGGACGGTCCGCGATCGTGGACGCCATGAACGGTTCAGCGATCGCGGCCTCGGGGCTGCGGAAGGCGTACAAGGACAAGACCGTGCTCGACGGCATCGACCTGGATGTCCGGACCGGCACGATCTTCGCACTGCTCGGGCCCAACGGCGCGGGGAAGACCACGACGGTGAACGTGTTGACCACGCTGCTGGCTCCCGACGCCGGGAAGGTGGTCGTCGCCGGGCACGACGTGACCACGGAGACCAAGGCGGTACGCGCGGCGATCGGGGTCACCGGGCAGTTCGCCTCGGTGGACGACCTGCTCACCGGTGAGGAGAACCTGACGCTGATGGCGGATCTCCTGCATCTGCCCAAGGCGGAGGGCAAACGCATCGCCGCCCGGCTGCTCGACCGGTTCGACCTGGTGGAAGCGGCCGGCAAGCCGGCGGCGTCCTACTCCGGCGGCATGCGCCGCAAGCTGGACCTCGCCATGACGCTCGTCGGCGAGCCGCGGATCATCTTCCTGGACGAGCCCACGACGGGACTCGACCCGCGCAGCCGCCGCACCATGTGGGAGATCATCCGGGAGCTGGTCGCCGACGGTACGACGATCTTCCTCACCACCCAGTATCTCGAGGAGGCCGACGAGCTCGCCGACCGCATCGCCGTACTCGACCAGGGCCGCCTGGTCGCCGAGGGCACCGCGGACGAGCTCAAGCGCCGGGTTCCCGGCAGCCATGTCCGGCTGCGGTTCACCGCTCGGCACGAGCTCGACGTCGCGGCACGGGTCCTGCACGGGTCCACGAGGGACGACGAGGAGCTGACCCTGCGTGTTCCCGGCGACGGCGGGGTGAGGTCGTTGCGGGCGCTGCTCGACCGGCTCGACGCGCATTCCATAGAAGTCGAGGAACTGTCGGTGCATACGCCGGACCTGGATGACGTCTTCCTCGCCCTCACCGGCCACGAGAACAAGGAGGTCAGCGCCCGATGAACGCCATCTCAGCTTCCCTGGCGGACTCCGCGACCATGTTGCGGCGCAACTTCCGGCACACGATGCGAAATCCGCTGACACTGCTCAACGCCATCATCATGCCGATCTTCCTGATGTTCCTCATGGTGTACGTCATGGGCGGCGGATTCAGCGTCGGCACCGGCTACGTCGACTATGCCACGCCAGGGTTGATCATCATGACCATCGGCTACGGAATCGGCCCCACCGCGACGGGGGTGAATTCCGATATGACCACCGGATTCATCAACCGGCTCCGGGTCATGCACGTGTCACGGGCCGCGGTGCTGAACGCGCACGTGATCGCGACCATGCTACGAACCCTGGTGGCCATCACGCTCATCGTCGGGGTCGCGTTCCTGATGGGATTCAGCCCGTCGGCGAGTTTCCCGGAGTGGCTCGGCGCGATCGGCATCGTCGTGCTGGCGGCACTGGCGATCAGCTGGCTGACCGTCGCGGCCGGCCTGGCGGCGAAGTCGCCGGAAAGCGCGGGCATCCTCGGTGTCCCGCTGATGCTGCTCCCCTTCTTGAGCAGCGCGTTCGTGCCGGCCGACAGGATGGGACCGGGCGTGCGGGAGTTCGCGGAGTACCAGCCGTTCACCCCGATCATCGAAACCCTGCGCGGGTTGCTGACCGGCACGCCGTCGGCGGGCTCGGCCATCACGGCGATCGCCTGGTGTGTCGGGCTCACGTTGGTCGGCTACCTGTGGGCGCGGGCGACGTTCACGAAGCGAGCGTGATCTCGGCCAGCTCCCGCCAATCCCGCCGCTGCCCGTCGCGGGTCGCCTCGGTGAACACGGTTTCGCCGAGGCGATTCCGCGTGTCCGCGGCGATCCTGGAAACATCCGGGTGTGAACGATTCGGCGTGCCGCGCACGCCGTCGCTCGCCGCCAGCAGTCGCACCGCCTGCTCGTACTCTCCCTGGCGCAGCGCGAGATCCGCGATCCCGACCAACACCTCGGCGAGCGTGGGGGGGAACGCGCGCTCCACCGCCGCGCGGAACGCCTCGGTCCGATGCGCGCGGGCCTCGTCGAGATTCTCGGTGAGGTAGCCGTACAGGTCCATGGTCGCGGCGCGGAGGGAGTCGACCATGTCGGCGTCGCCCAGCACCGCCCGCACCGTGGCCAGGTGCTGGTGTGCCTGGTCCGGCTCGCCGCGCCAGCGCGCCAGCTGCGCCTTCGAGAGCGCCAGCTCCGCGAGCGCGTCCGGCCAGACGATCCGGTCAGCGATCCGCTGTGCTTCCGCCATGGCGGAGGTGCTGGATCGCTCATCGCCGAGCAGCCAGTACAGCTGAGCCAGCCGCGCCCGCATGCCCACCACGTCCTCGGTCGCGCCGACCTCGGTCAGCGCCACGACCGCCTCTTCGTAGTGCTCACACGCGCGTGCGAACTCGCCGCGCATGGCGAGCCGATCGGCCAGGAAGGTCAGCGCGTACGAGATCCCCACCCGGTCGCCCAGCGTGCGGAACTCGGCAAGGGCGATCTCGCCGTCGATGTCCACGTCGGTCTCGTCGCCGCCGAGCGTGAGCCGGAACCGGCCACGAGTGAGCCTGGCCTGCGCGCGCACCCACGGATCGTCGTCGGCGATGAGCGGCTCGAACGCGGGCAGGAGGTCCGTCGGGCCCTGCAGCGTCCGCTCCAGCAGCGCGACGAACCCGAGCAGCGGCCGGCGGGACTCACTGCGCCGGGCCAGCCGGTGCGCCTCCTGGATCCACTCCCGCGCCTGATACTGGTCGCCGCTGACCCCGGAGGTCACGAATATCGTCACCATGAGGTACGCCATCGACCGCACCTCATCGGACACCTCACCGGGCAGCGAGGCCGCCGCGATGCTCAGCTCGGCGCCCTCGGCCCGGTGCCCACTGAGGTACCAGTACCAGCCCGCGGCGGCGACCAGCCGCATCGCCTCCTGAGCCCATCCCCCGGCGATCGCCCCGCGCAGGGCCGCGCTGATGTTGTCGTGCTCGGCCTCGAGCGTGGACAGCCATTCCAGCTGCTCGGCCCGGCGCAGGTGCGGGTCGGCCGTCTCGGCCAGCTCGGTGAAGTAGGCGAGATGCGCCCGGCGCGCCGGCTCGGTCTCCCCGGCTTCGGCCAGCCGGTGCGCCGCGTATTCCCTGATGGTGTTGAGCAGCCGGTAGCGCGGCGTGCCCTCGCCGTCGGCGAGCAGAAGCGACTTCTCGATCAACGCGCTCAGCACGTCGAACACCTGCTCCCCGGCGAGCGCCTCGTCCCCGCACACCCGTTCGGCCGCTTCCAGGCTCACCCCGCCGGAGAACACCGAGAGCCGCCGCAGCACGCCCCGTTCGGCCTCGGTCAACAGATCCCAGCTCCAGTCCACGACCGCGCGCAGCGTCTTGTGCCGGGCGAGCACCGTACGGCTGCCGCTGGTCAACAGACGGAATCGGTCATCGAGCCGGCGTGCCAGCTGATCGACGGACATGGAGCGCAGCCGTGCCGCGGCCAGTTCGATCGCCAGCGGCATCCCGTCGAGCGCCCGGCAGATCCGCGCCATGGCCGACATGGTCTGCGCGTCGGAGCCGATGTCCTTGCGCACCAGACCCGCGCGGTCCCGCAGCAGCCGCACCGCGGGCGAGGAAGCGACCTCGGGGGAGTCCGCTCCCTTCGCGGGCAGCGCGAGTGGCTCCACCTGCCACAGCACCTCCCCGGTGATGCCGAGTGGTTCCCTGCTCGTGGCCAGGATCCGCAGCCTCCGGCACTCGCCCAGCAGCCGATCCGCGAAAGCCGCGGCCGCCTCGATCATGTGCTCGCAGTTGTCCAGGATCAGCAGGATCGCGCGCTCCCGGACCGCGGCGATGAGCCGATCCATCGGTTCCCCACCCCGCGCACCACCGAGAAGTGCCTGGTCACGCAGGCCGATCGCGGTGAGCGCGGCCTGCGCCAGCTCACCTCCTGCCCGCACCGAAGCCAGCTCCACCAGCCACGCCCCGTCCGGCAGCTCGGTGAGCATGGTCCGCGCGGTCTCCGTGGCAAGCCTTGTCTTGCCGGAGCCACCGGGCCCCGTCAAGGTGACCAGCCGGTGCTTGACGGCCAGAGCGGCGACCGCGGAGATGTCATCGTCCTTGCCGACGAAACTCGTCAGCTCGGCGCGCAGGTTCGTCCTGCGGTTCTCGGCCCGCTCGCCCAGCTCGCCGCGCAGCAACGCGGTGTGCAGCGCGGAGAGCTCGGCCGACGGATCGACGCCCAACTCCTCGGCGAGCAACTCGCGCGTCCGCTGGTACACGGTCAAGGCCTCGGTCCCACGCCCCGCCTCGGCGAGCGCCCGCATCAGGGCCGCCACGAACCCCTCCCGCAGCGGGTACGTGGCGACCAGCTCGGTCAGCTCGGAGATCAGCTCCGAGCCACGGCCGAGACGGACGTCCGCGTCCACCCGATCCACGAGCGCGGCGACGTAGAGCTCGTCCAGGCGCGTGACCACGGCGTCGAACGCGTCGCTGCCTCGCAGCGCGATGTCGGCCATGGCCGTACCGCGCCACAATGCCAAGGCCGAGCGCAGCAGGTCCGCCCGCGCCGCCGGCTCGGCGGCACGGGCCTGACCGACCAGGTGCTCGAACCGGCACGCGTCCACGGCGTCAGGAGCCACGGCCAGCCGGTACCCACCGGAATCCGCCTCGATCACACCGTCCGGCAGCGCCCTGCGCAGCCTGGACACCAACGCCTGCAAGGCATTCGCTTCGTCCGCGGGCGGCTGTTGCCCCCAGATCCAGTCCACCAGCCGCGCGCGCGTGACGATCCGGCCCGGTTCGAGGGCGAGGGCGGCGAGCAGTGCGCGCAGCCGAATCCCGGGAACCTCCACCAGGGCCCCATCACGGTTCCGGACCTCGAAGGGTCCCAGCAGTTCGACTCGCACATCGGTCATTATGTCCGAACCGTGGCGACGACCGACTGACCCGGCGATGCCGTCGGAGGCGTGCATGGCGGACGATTCCTGGTTTCCGACGCCGGTGCCTTCTTCCTCATGGTGGCGATAGCGGGGGCGCATGCGTCACGCTTTCCCTGCTGGGGCTCGGCCTGATCTGGGCGGTGGTTCTGGCGGTCGTGTTCGCGGCTATCGGATTCTTCGCCAATGTGTTCGCCGCCTAGCGTGAAGAACGTCTTCTCGGCGCGGCCGCACGCGGTTCACGAGGCTCGCCCGCTCGCTGCCGGTGCTGCGGCCGGGTGAGCACGTCCAGCACGTCGGCGAGCTGCCCAGGGGTCGGCATGATGCGCAGGGCCTGGTCGATCTCGCGTCCGGCCCACTCGGTCGTCTGACGCGTCTGGAGGAGCAGGAAGTTGAGCCGGGTGGCCACGAGCATCGAGAAGTCGGCCGGCTCGGTGACGCGGCCCGGCCCGCCCGCGCGCACGTACGCCTCGTACATCCGCCTCATGGCGTCGAGGTCGGCCTCGCCGTCGCAGAACCAGTCGATCAGCGCCTGGGCCAGCTCCCTGCCCGGCGCTGCCGGCCCCAGGTTGTCCCAGTCGACGACCACCAGCGCGCCCGACTCGTCGGCCAGGACGTTCTCCGGGTGCAGGTCGCGATGGCAGAGGATCAGCCCGGCCGGGTCCGCGGGCGCCACGGCCGCGCACAGCTCGGGGAACGAGGCCAGCCGCTCGCCGAGCGGTTCCGCCCACTCCGCTCCCGACGCGCGCGCCGCCTCCCACTCGTGCGCGGCCGGGACGTGGTCGTACCAGGGATGGACGGGCTCGCCGGCGGCCGAGGGGGCGCACCGGTGCAGGCGGGCCAGCAGCGTGCCGAGCTCGTGCGGGGTGGACGGAGCCGCCAGGTCGACGGGCCGCAGGTCAACCCAGTCGTACAGGCGCAGCCACGTGCCTCCCGGCCCGTCGATCAGGTGACGCCCCGCGCGATCGGGGTGGCTCGCGGGCAGCCGTACCCCCGCCTCGGCCGCCTGGCGCGAGAACGCCAGCTCCGCCTCGATCAGCGCCTCGGACGGCGGGCCGGCGAAGATCTGCTTGAGCGCGTAGCGCGCGTGGCCGACCTCCAGCCGCCAGATCTGTCCCATCGCGCCCCGTTGCCCGGCGGACACCACGATGTCGTCAGTCCACCCGAACGCCTCGCGCGCGCGTGCCGCCAACTCGATCACGCGCTCCAGTATGAACCGCTGAGTACGGGGGCGAGCGTCTGGCCGGAGCTTCGTCGCCACCGACGTTCCCTCGGCCTCTTCATTGCCGGAAAGGCCTGGACACGGCCCGGCCACCGCTGCCACGACGCTGTCGGCGTGCCGCGGATTCCGCAGGTCGGCTCTGTGGCGTCATGGTGATGTCAGCGTCAGCTCTCCGGCGGCTTGCCATGGCGTCAGAATGGCGCCATGATGGCGTCATGGATCTCACTCCGTACGTCGACAACCTCCGCCGCGAGCTGACGGTCGCCGCCGAGGCGGGCGGCCCGGACTCTCGCGCGCTCGCCGAGCGTCTCACCGCCCCCCTGGAGGCGGCCGTACGGCTCACCCTGCTCGACGCGCTGTCGGCCGCCGCCGGCGAGATCACCCGCGATCTCGCTCCGGGGTCGGTCGACGTGCGGCTGCGCGGGCGTGACCCCGACTTCGTCGTGACACCGGCGCCGGTCCACCGGCCGGCCGAGGAGCAGCCGAGGACCAGCCTGAGGACCGCGCTGGCCGGAGCGGTCGAGGTCGCGATGGGCGTCCGGGCGCCCGTCGCGGAGGCGCCGCCGGAGAGCGATGACGGCGGCACGTCGCGGATCTCGCTCCGCGTCCCCGACCACCTCAAGCCGCGCATCGAGGAGGCGGCCGGCCGGGCCGGGCTCTCCGTCAACGCCTGGCTGGTCCGGGCGGTGTCCGCGGCGCTGGAGACCGGCGACGCGGGGGCCCGCTCCGACCGGCCGGGAGCCTCGCAGGACCTTCCGGGGACCGGGCGGCACTACACCGGCTGGGTGCGCTAGCCCGGCCGGTCCCCACCCCGCCATGATCCATTCGTCATCCCATCGTGAGGGCACCGCCATGCCGGCTTTCGACACCCCGGAACCCATCTTCGTCACCATCGACCTCATGGCCGCCGACGTCCGCATCCGCGCGGGCGACCGCGCCGACACGGTCGTGGGGATACGCCCGCAGGACGCGTCCGACGACGCCGCCGTGCAGAGCGCGGCACAGACCCAGGTGGAATACGCCCAGGGCCGGTTGCTGGTGAAGTCGCCCAAGCCCACGACCCGCTCGTGGTTCTGGCAGGGCGGCTCCATGGACGTCACGGTCGAGCTGCCGGCGGGCTCCCGCGTGGACGCGAGAACGACGGGTGACATCCGCGCCGAGGGCCGTCTCGGCGAGTCGAGGTTCGACACCGCCGACGGCGACATCTGGCTCGACGAGACGGGCGATCTGCAGCTGAACACCGCCAACGGCGACATCACCGTGGTCAGGTCGACCGGGCACACCGACATCACCACGGCCAACGGCGGAATCCGCGTGCGCGAGATCGACGGCTCGGCGGTAATCAAGACCGCCAACGGTGACATCACGCTCGGCGACGTCACCGGAGACCTGCGCATGAAGACGGCGTACGGCGACATCACCGTCGACCGAGCGCAGGCGAGCGTCGCCGCCAGGACGGCGACCGGCGACGTCCGGATCGGCGAGGTGGCGCGCGGTACGGCTGTGCTGGAGACCTCCTCCGGCGAGATCGAGGCGGGCATCCGCGAGGGCACCGCCGCCTACCTGGACGCCAGGACGGAGTACGGCAGCGTGCACGTCTCCCTGGCCGCCTCCGACGGCCCTGACCGGACCGACGAGACGGTCGAGGTGCGCGCTCGAACGTCCTACGGCGACATCGTGATCCGCCGTAGCCGGCCGCGGACCGGCTACCCCAGCAGAGGAGAATGATCATGTCCCTCGCGATAGTGGCCGAAGGCCTGGTCAAGAGGTACGGCAACGTGACGGCCCTGGACGGGCTGGATCTGTCGGTCCCGGAGGGAACGGTGTTGGGCCTGCTCGGGCCGAACGGCGCCGGCAAGACGACGACGGTGCGGATCCTGACCACGCTGGTGACGCCGGATGCCGGCCGCGCCACCGTCGCGGGCTTCGACGTCGTCCGTGACGCCCAGCGGCTGCGCTCCCACATCGGTGCGTCCGGGCAGTACGCCGCCGTAGACGACCACCTCACCGGCGCGGAGAACCTGGAGATGGTGGGACGGCTCTACCATCTGGGCACCAAGCGCAGCAAGCAGCGAGCGCGCGAGCTGCTGGAACGCTTCGACCTGACCGAGGCGGGCGACCGCCCCGTCCAGGGCTACTCCGGAGGCATGCGCCGCCGGCTCGACCTGGCCGGAGCTCTGGTCGCCGACCCGCGGGTGCTGTTCCTCGACGAGCCCACGACCGGCCTGGACCCGCGAGCCCGCGCCGGGCTCTGGGACGTCATCGCCGAGCTCGTCGCCGGCGGTACGACGCTGCTCCTCACCACCCAGTACATGGAGGAGGCCGATCGGCTCGCCGACCGGATCGCCGTGGTGGACCACGGCCGCGTGATCGCGCTCGGCACCGCCGACGAGCTCAAGGACCAGGTCGGCGGAGATCGCATCGAGCTGGCGGTGACGAACCCGGCGGACCTCGACACCGCCCGCCGGGTGCTCGTGCCCCTGGCGGTCGGAGACCTCCAGATCGACGCCATCGCCTTACAGGTGACCGTCCCGGTGACCCACGGCGCCGCATCGCTCACCGACGCCCTGGCCGGGCTGGCCGCCGAGCGTGTCACCGTGCGCGACGCCGGCCTGCGACGACCGACGCTGGACGACGTGTTCCTGACGCTGACCGGACACCAGGCCACTGACACCCCCAGGGAGCGCAGCCGATGAACACCCTCCAGATCGCGATCGCCGACGGCCTGACGGTCACCAAGCGCAACGCTCTCAAGATCAAACGGGCGCCGGACCTGCTGGGCGGCGTGATCATCCTTCCGATCGTGTTCGTCCTGCTGTTCGCCTACGTCTTCGGCAGCATGATCGACGTGCCGGGCATGTCCTACCAGGAGTACATGATCCCCGGGATCTTCGTCCAGACGGTCGTCATGAGCGCGCAGGTCACCGGCTACACCCTGGTCCTTGACCTGCAGAAGGGCATCTTCGACCGGTTCCGCACGCTGCCGATGGCGCCGTCGGCGGTGCTGACCGGCCAGACCTTGTCCGACGTGCTGATGAACGTGAGCAGCATCATCGCGATGACCGTGATGGGACTGATCGTCGGTTGGCGCATCCACTCGGCGCCGCACGAGGCCGTCCTGGGCTTCCTCCTGCTGCTGCTGTTCGCCTACGCGTTCTCCTGGGTCACGGCGACGGTGGCGCTGGCCCTGCGCACGCCCGAGGTCTTCAACAACATCGCCACCGTCGTGTCGATGCCGCTGGTCTTCCTCTCCAACGCGTTCGTGGACAGCGCCCGGCTGCCGGGTCCGCTGCGTGCCGTCGCCGAGTGGAACCCCGTCTCCGCGATCATCCAGGCCACGCGCGAGCTCTTCGGCAACACCAGCCCGGCGCTGCCCGTGCCCGGGGCATGGCCGCTCCAGCACGCGGTGACGGCGTCGCTGCTGTGGTCGGGGCTGCTCCTGGTGGTGTTCGTGCCGCTGGCCACGCGCCTGTACAAGAGAGCGGTCAGCCGATGACCACACCCTCCTTCCCCTCGCAGCCGCAGGTACGTGTCTCCGAGCACGAACGCGACAAGATCGTTCAGCGAGTTCAGCAGGCGTTCGCCGACGGGCGGATCAGCTCCGGCGAGATGGAGGAGCGACTCGAACGCGCTCTCACCGCCGGCTCCCACGGCGACCTGGCGGCGGCGGTCGCCGACCTGCCCGGCGATGTCCCGGGCGAGGTGCTCCGGCTCAAGTCCACCAAGGGGCGCGTCAGGCGCACAGGTGACTGGCGGGTGCCACGTGAGCTGCGGATCGAGTCCGAGTACGGCGGCGTGTCGCTCGACCTGTCCCAGGCCGTCATCGAGCATCCGGAGCTCGACATCGACCTCCGGCTCCGGTACGGCTCCGCCACGATCCTCCTGCCGGCCGGTGCTACCGCGGACATCGACGGGGTGGAACTCGAATGGGGTGAGGCGGTCACCAGGGCGCCGGGGCGCAGGCGTCCGGGGACACTGCACGTCCGCGTCACGGGCAGCATGGCGTACGGCCGCCTGAAGGTCCGCTACCGGCGGGCGTGGTTCAGAACGTACCGCTGAAGGCGGGCTTGCCCCATTCCTTCAGCCGGCCCTGCATGGTCGTGATCTCCGGGCCCTGAGCCGCCTTGATCTTCGCGGCCGGCTCCTTCACCTCGGAATCGTTCGCCCGGGTGCGGCCAGCGCGGACATCTCAACCGCCTGGTGGTGGTGCGGGAAAGGCGCCTTGGCGGTGCGAGGCGGCGTCTTGCGCTGCGAGGCGCCTTTGCGGTGCGTGGTGCGCCTTGCGGTGCGTGGCGCCTTTGCGGTGCGTGGCGTCTTGGCGGGCGAAGGCGTCTTTGCGGGTGTTCTCGATCCCGGCAGGTGATCTTCTTGTGCTCCTCGAGCGGGACGCTGCGCGCTGCCCCCAATTGCCGCAGAGGTCCCTGGGGCCCCGGGTTCGGGCCCTCGCCATCGACGACGTGGCCACCATGGCTGCCGAGCGCGCATCCTCTAGGGTTCATTCAATCAGTTGATTGAGTAGTATGTGCCGCATGCCTTCATCAGAGGAGTCGCGGCCGGACGAGCGTGAGCGGGTGGCGAACGGGACGCGGGAGCGCATCCTCGCCGCGGCCGTCGCCGAGTTCGGGGCCAAGGGCTACTCCGGGGCCCGGACGGCAGGCATCGCCGCGCGGGCCGGCGTCAACCAGCAGCTCATCTCCTACTACTTCGGCGGCAAGCAGGGGCTGCTCGACGAGCTCCGGCGCCGGTGGCAGGAGGTGCAGGCGGAGATCGTCCCGCCTGGGGCGTCGTTCGCCGAGTCCCTCGGCGCGCATCTCGACGCGACACTCGATCGGCCCGACTGGGCCAGGCTTGTGGTCTGGCAGGCACTGGGCGACTGCCCGTTCGCCGACGCCGAGGACGGCAGGCGGCAGGCGGAGCGGCAGCGCGAGGCGATGGCGGCGTCGGTGGACAAGACCCGCCGGCGCCAGGAGGACGGCGAGATCCGCGCCGGGCTCGACCCCGCGTTCGCGCTCCTCGCCGCCTACGCGATCATCTTCGCGCCCATCACGATGCCGCACCTGGTCCGGGACATCCTCGGCGGCGACCCGCTGTCACCCGAAACCCGGCAGGTCCTGCGCACCCAGCTCGTCCAACTGCTCACCGAGGATCAGGAGAGGCCCACCCTATGATCACAGTTGTCTTCGGCGCCCGGGGGAACGTCGGCCGCCATGTCGCCGCGGGTCTGACCGCTTCCGGCGTGCCGGTCCGGCTGACGAGCAGGACGCCGGACACCACCCATATGGTGGCGGATCTGGATATGCCGGAAACGTTGCCCGCCGCGCTGGAGGGCGCCTCGCAGGTCTTTCTCTATGCCAAGCCCGCGGGCATCGAGGGGTTCGTGACGGCTGCCCGTTCGGCCGGGGTGCGGCATGTGGTGTTGTTGTCGTCCGGGGCGGTCGTGCAGCCCGGCGCCGCCCGTAATCCGATCGCTCGGGACCATCGCATCGTGGAGTCGGCCCTGGAGGAGTCGGGGCTGTCCTGGACCTTCATCCGTGCGGGGATGTTCGCGACCAACACCCGGTGGTGGTGGACGCGGGCCATCAAGGATGGGGAGGCTGTGCGACTGCCGTACCCGGAGGCGATGACGGCTCCCGTCAGCGAGCGGGACATGGCCGCCCTCGCGGTGACGGCGCTGACCGAGCGGGGGCACGGACGACAGGCGTACACGTTGTACGGGCCGCAGGCGCTCACCCTGCGCGAGCAGGTCGGACACATCGGCACGGCCATCGGCAGGAAGATCCCGATCGAGGTGGTCACACCCGAACAGGCGCGGGCCGACCTGGGCAGGACGATGCCCGCGATGGGAGTGGAGGCGGTCATGCGCGGATGGGCGGCGGGCGTCGAGACCGTCCCCGAGACCTCCGTCATCATCGAAAAGCTCACCGGACGACCCGCCCAGACCTTCGCAGAATGGGCGCAAGAACACGCCGCCGACTTCCGCTGACCACCTTCACAGCCTGCTGGACGACGGCCGGGGCGCGAAGCCGACGCCGAAGACAAACGACGCCGGCCCCGGCTCAGCAGCGAAAGAACCCATACGTTGTCTGCCATGGTGGGAAATCCGTAGGTAAGGCCCGCCATTGGCAGCCGTTGTCGGCCAAATACCAGATCGCGTCCACAACGTCGCGGCGGTCGTGCCTCTCGGGCCGGCCGCCCGTGCGGGTCTGGCAGGCCGGTACCGGCAGAAGCGGCTTCAGCAGCAGCCATTCGGCGTCGGCGGTGTCGGAGGGGTAGAGGCGGGGACGGACCTCATGCCTCGGCTTCGCTGAGCAGGTCAGCGCCGCCTGGACGACGTTGAGCTGGGCTCAATCCGAGCGCGATCCAAGATCGCTTGCGAGGATCGAAAACACCCTCTTTGCGGTGTTAGGCCGGTACGGATGCGAGGGCCTTCCGCGCGCGGCGAGGCCGGATGAGCGAGGCGAGGCCTCTGTGCGATGCGAGGCCTCTGTGCGAGCGAGGCCTCTGTGCGATGCGAGGCCTCTGTGCGGGCGAGGCGTCGGCGCGGTGGGAGGGCCTCTGCGTGCTGCGAGGCCTCTGCGCGCGCAAGGCCTCCGCGGTGTGAGGCTTCGCGCGGTGTGAGGCGTGTCCGCGATGGAAGCGACATGGCCAAGGGTGTGCATGCCCCGGACGCCGAGCGCGAGCATCGCGAGCAGCACGAGGAGCACGAGCAGCACGAGGAGCACGAGCAGCACGAGGAGCACGAGCAGCACAAGCAGCACCCTCGTGAGGTGTGGCGCCATACAGCCCGCTGTCCGTCTCACCGTCCGTCTCCCGCCGAGATATCTGAAGCCCCCTGGCGCGATCTACGCCGCCGCCTCGTTCCCCCCGCTTCTGCGCCGGCTTCTCGATATTGCATACCCCCTGCGGGTATGTTACCTTCCACGGCGACAGGATACCCCTGGTGGGTATGGCAAGGAGGGTGACATGTGCACGGCATGTGCGTGCGGGACCGAACAGGCCGCGGCGGCGACCGCCACCACGGAAAGCGGCGACCAGAGCGTCTACTCGGTGAGCGGCATGACCTGCGGCCACTGCGTCTCGTCGGTCTCGGCTGAGATCGGCAAGGTGGACGGCGTCGCCGGCGTGGCCGTAGAGCTGTCCACCGGCACGGTCACCGTCATCGGGGCGGGATTCTCCGGCGAGGAGATCCGCGCCGCGGTCGAGCGTGCGGGTTACCGGCTGGCCGGGACCGCGTCCTGACAAGGTCGGGCCCCGAGAAAAGCGAGCGGTGGGCGTGCACTGGCATGCACACCCACCGGCGGGTCCGGTCCGATTCGACCATCACCCCAGACCCCAACATCGCATCGTACGGTGCGAGGAATCAGGAGTACGGCAATGAACGCCGTCAATCCCCGCAGGTGGTGGGCACTGATCGTGCTCGCCGCCGCACAGTTCATGGTCATCATGGACACTTCGATCATCGGCGTCGCGCTGCCGGAGATGCAGCGTGACCTCGGCTTCACCCAGGGCGGCCTGCAGTGGGTGTTCAACGCCTACGTGATCGCGTTCGGCGGCCTGCTGCTGCTCGGTGGCCGGCTGTCGGACCTGCTCGGCGCCCGCAAGGTCTTCGCCGCGGGCTGGATCGTCCTGATCGCCGGCTCCGTGGTCGCCGCGGCCGCTGGAACCGTCTGGGTGGAGATCCTCGGGCGGGCCGTCCAGGGCGTCGGCGGGGCGCTCATCGCGCCCGCCGCGATGACGCTGCTCATGATGCTCTTCGGCCACGACCCCCGTGAGCTCGGCAAGGCCATGGCGCTGTACGGCGCGGCCGCGCCCGCCGGGGGCACCGCCGGGGTGTTCCTCGGCGGCGTCGTCACCGAGTACCTGAGCTGGCCGTGGGTTTTCATCCTCTACGTCCCCATCGGCCTGGCGACCCTGGCGGCGGTGCCCGCGCTGCTTCCCGCCGTTCAGGGCAGGCGCGGCTCGGTCGACGTGCTCGGAGCCGTCGCGGTCACCGCCGGCATCGCCCTGGCCGTGTTCGCCATCGTCCGGGCTCCCGAGCAGGGCTGGGGCTCGCCCGCCACCCTGCTGGAGCTGGCCGGCGCGGCCGTGCTGCTCGCGGCGTTCCTCATCGTCCAGCGGACGGTCAGGCAGCCGATCATGCCGCTCGGCATCTGGCGCACCCCGGGCCTGGCCACCGCCAACCTCGCGATGGCGCTCCTCGGGGCCGCATGGATCCCGATGTGGTACTTCCTCAACCTCTACCTGCAGCAGGTCCTCGGCTACGGCGCCTTCCCCAGCGGCGCCGCGCTGCTGCCGATGACGGTCGCCATCATGATCTTCATGATCGCCGTCACCCCGCGGCTGCTCGGCCGCCTCGGGGCCAAGCCGCTCATCGTGCTCGGCCTGCTCGTGCTGGCGGCGGGTGTCGGGGCGCTGTCGCTGGTCCGGCCGGACGGCGCCTTCGCCGTCGACGTGCTGCCGGCCTCGCTGGTCGCCGCCGTGGGCATGTCCCTGGCCTACATCCCGGCGATGATGGCGGCCATGTCGGGGGTGCGCCCGGAGGAGAGCGGGCTGGCCTCGGGGATCGTCAACACCACCTACAACGTGGGATCGGCGCTCGGCCTGGCGGTCATGACCGCCGTCGCCACCTCCCAGGGCGCCGCCGAACTGGGCAACCTGCCCAGGCTCACCGACGGCTTCCAGGCCGCCTTCGTCGGGGCCGCCGTGGTGGCGGTCGCCGGCGGCCTGCTCGTCCTCGTCCTCATGCGCCGGCCCAAGCCGGCCGTCGTGGCGGACGCCCAGCCGGACGCCCAGCCGGACGCCCAGCCCCTCAAGTCCTGAGCCGGCACCGGACCGCGTGGAGGCGGACACGCCTCCACGCGGAATCGCCGGGTCCAGCGGGGATATGGGAGCAGTCGGTGCCGGGGTGTCGGTTTTCGCAGGCATGCCTACGGTAAGCAGTCGTTCATGAAGAGTTCGCTGGTGCGCGCGCGAAGGGAGGCGGCGATGCGGAAAAGGCGCGGCGGCGCAGGTCGTGCGCGGTGGATGACGGAGATGTGGACGAAGGTGGGCGCCGTGGACCGGGCCGTGTTCGACGCCGTCGCGGGGACGCCGACACCCGGCCTCGACCGGCTGCTGGTGGGCGCGTCCAACGCGGCCGACCACTCACGGCTCTGGCTGCTGACCGCGGCCGTGATGGCGGTCCTGGGAGGCGGGCGGGGCCGGCGGGCGGCCCGTCAGGGGGTGCTGGCGATCGGGGTGGCGTCGGCGCTGACGAATCTGTGTCTCAAGCCGCTGGCCGGGCGCCGGCGGCCGGCTCCGGCGGATCACCGTCCGGCGCTGCTCTCGCGATGGGTACGGCGTCCGACCTCGACGTCGTTCCCCTCGGGGCATGCCGCGTCCGCGTTCGCCTTCGCCTCCGCCCTGGGGATGGCCGAGCCGGCCGTCCGGCTCCCGGTGCGGGTGGCGGCCGTGGCCGTCGCCTATTCACGGGTGCACACAGGCGTGCACCACCTCTCCGACGTCGTTGCCGGGGCCGTCGTCGGGAGTCTGTGCGGGTGGAGCGTCCGGCGTCTGGCAGGATCCCCGGCTTCCTCGGCGCGAACGCGGTGAGCCCGCCGCCTCCAACGGGCAGGACAACCAGGGCGGACCAGATCGGGCCGCGTAAGGAGAACGACATGCCGGTGCAGCTGAACCACACCATCGTTCACGCGCGGGACCGGGAGGAGACCGCCCGGTTCCTCACCGACCTCCTGGGGCTGCCACCCGCGTCCCTCTTCGGTCCCTTCCGTGTCGTGGACATGGCCAACGGCATCTCCCTCGACGTCGCCCAGGCCGAGACCGTTCATCCGCAGCACTACGCGTTCCTCGTGACCGAGGAGGAGTTCGACGAGATCTGGAGCCGGATCAAGGAGCGCGGGCTGCAGTTCTGGGCCGACCCGTTCCATCGCGAGCCGGGCCGGATCAACACCAACGACGGCGGCCGCGGCCTGTACTGGTCCGACCCCGACGGCCACAGCCTGGAGATCATCACCCGTCCCTACGGCTCCGGCGCGTCGTCGTGACCAGCACGGCATTGCAGGTCGCGCTGGCCCACCACCGCGCCTGGACCGGCAAGGACCTCGACGGGGCGATGAGGTACATCGCCGACGACGTGGTGCTGGACGCTCCGGCGGGACGGATCGCCGGCATCCAGGCGTACCGGGAGTTCCTGGCGCCCTTCGCTGAGCGGTTCCTCGTCAGGGCGGAGCTGATCGCCGCGTTCGGGGACGAGGACACGGCCTTGCTCATGTACGACGCCGAGACCATCCCGGCCAAGAGCGCTCCGGCGGCCGAGTGCGTCACGGTTCGCGATGGGAAGATCGTCTATAACCGGTTCGTGTTCGACCGCACGCCGTTCGACGAGTTCCGCCGCCGGCAGGCGCAGCCGCGTCCCTGACCCCGGGCCCGTTCTGGGGGATTTTTCTGGGTCAATCGCTTGCCTGGCAGGAACACCCGTACCCACGAGCCCGGCGACAAGTGAGGTCGTGGCGCGGCGGTGAGCGACGCGCCCAGGTGGTAGGGGGAGCTGTCGTGCGCGTGACCAGCTGTGGGCGCATCAGCTCGCCGGTCCGCCGCCCGAGGTCAGTCCGTGCCGGGCGCCGCGAAGGTCACCCCGGCCGTGCCGACCGTCTCGCCGCGGCGGCCCGGCACCCGCTGCCACTGCCAGTAGAGGTTGGTGTGCGCGATCACCTTGTCCGGGGTCGGCGCGCCGTACTCGCTGAGATCCTCGGTCGTGTGCGCGTCGCCGACCAGCGTCACGTCGTACCCGCGGACGAAGGCCCCGTGGATGGTGGAGCGGATGCACTCGTCGGTCTGGGCGCCCGTGACGACGAGCCGGCCCACCCGCCGCCCGGCCAGCACCGCCTCCAGCTCCGTGCCCTCGAACGCGTCCGCGTAGCTCTTGTGGACCAGCGGCTCCGGGTCGAGGCGGACCAGCTCCGGCACGTACTGCCAGCTCTCGCTGTCCCGCTTGATGTTGTCGTCGGAGTGCTGCACCCAGACCACGGGCACGTCCTCCGCCCTGGCCCTGTCGACCAGCGCGCCGATGTTCGCGATCACGCGGTCGCGGTCGTGGGTGCCGGCCATCACCCCGTTCTGCACGTCGATGACCAGCAGCGCCGTGTACGGGCGATCGGGCAGGGTGGTCATGGCGCCTCCTGCTTCTCGTCGCGGATCCCGCGTCGCCCCACACCAGGCCGGGCCACCGACAAGAAAGGGCCGCCGTCGGCCCCGCTTCCGCACCTGACCCGCACGTGATCCGCGAGGAGCGCTACGGGCGGAAGGCGCCGGCGTGAGCGCGGGCCCACTGCTCGAACGTGCGGGGCGGCCGGCCGGTGACCTCCTGGACGGTCGGGCGCACCACTGACTCGTCCAGGGTGCCCTTGACGTAGAAGTCGAAGAAGGCGTCGACGTACTGCCGCGGCATGGCCGCGAGCATCTCCTCGCGGGCCTGCCCGTGGCGCCCGATACCAGGATCCTTTCCAGTTCCTCCGGAGTGCGGGATCACCAGGGCAGGGGACGTCCGTCGCGGAAGAAGCCGCCGGTCGGGCCGTTGTCGGGCAGGGTGGCGGCCCACACCACTCCGGCCGCGCCGTCGGCGACCGGACGCCCGCCGGCGCCACCCATGTCGGTGGCCACCCAGCCCGGGCAGACCGCGTTGACGAGGATGCCGTCGGCGCGCAGCTCGGCGGCGAGCATGCGGGTCAGGGCGTTGAGCGCCACCTTGGTGGTGGTGTACGCGGGCGTGCCGCCGCCCATGCCGGTCAGCGAGGCGGCCTCGCTGGAGACGTTGACCACCCGCGCGTGCCCGCCGGCGCGCAGCAGCGGCAGGAACGCCTGGACCATCCGCCACGGCCCGTACAGGTTGGTCTCGGCCGCCTCCCGCACCACGTCCAGGTCGGCGTTCTCGGCGCGCTGCCAGGTGTCGTAGGTGATGGCGGCGTTGTTGACCAGCGCGTCCAGGCGCCCGAACCGCTCGGCGACCGCTTCGGCCGCCCGTGCGACGCTCTCCTCGGAGGTGACGTCCAGCAGCAGAGGGTGCACGTCGGGGCCGAGCTCGGCGGCCGCGGCGGCGGCCGACTGCAGGGAACGGGCGGTGAGCACGACGGTATGGCCGGCCGCGGCGAGCTGGCGGCACACCTCCCGTCCGATGCCCCTGTTCGCGCCCGTGACCAGTGCGATCATCACCGGCTCCCCTCGTTGACCTGCGGCCCGGCCTCGTGCCGGACGTGATCATCCTGAGGCAGTGGATTTCGGATGTCCAATAGCTGGGGCGATAGCCGCCGGTTATGGGCACGCGGGTCGGTTCCCGGTGGAGCGGTGGGCGACGCGCCCGTCCAGCATGGTGAGCCACGCGTCCACGCCGGACAGGGCCTCCGCGGGCCACCCTGACCTGACCCGGGGCACGGAGGCATAGATCGGCGTCCCGGGTGCGTCCTTGCTTGGTGACATGGCGAGGAGGACGGGTGGATCCAGGATTTGAGGCGGACTTCCGGCAGTTCGTCGTCGAGCGGTCAGCGGCGTTGTTCCGTACCGCGTACCTGCTGACCGGCGACCGGCACGCGGCCGAGGACCTGGTGCAGTCGGCCCTGGCCAAGACGGCCGCGCGGTGGAGGGGACTGCGGGACCGCGGGGCCATCGAGGGGTACGTCCGGCGCGCCATGTACCACGAGCAGGTGAGCCGGTGGCGGCGCCGTTCCCGGGTCACGGAGGTCTCCACCGGGTGGCTGCCCGACCAGGCCGGCGGCGAGCACGCCGACGTCGTGGACCTGCGTTTGGTGATGCGCGCGGCGCTGGCCCGGCTCACGCCCCGCCAGCGCACCATGCTCGTGCTGCGCTACTTCGAGGACCTGTCGGAGACCGAGATCGCCCGGTTGCTCGGGGTCAGGGTCGGGTCGGTGCGCAGCCAGATCTACCGGTCACTGGAGCGCCTGAAGCAGGCGGCGCCCGAACTGAGTGCTGTGAGGGAGTTCGGATGAAGATCGAGGATGTGCTGCGCGACACCCTGGCCGACATGGCGCACGAGCAGCCGCCGCCCCCGCCGGCGCGCTTCCTCCAGGCGGTGGGCGGTCGCCGGCGCGGGTCCCGTGGAGTGGCGCTGGCGGCCGCGGCCGCCGTCGCGGTGCTGGCCGCCGGTTCGACGGTCGCGGTCCGGGGGCTGGCCGGCGGGGAGGCGGTCCCTGGCGCGGTTCCCGCCACGCGGGGCTCCGGGCGGGCGTCCACGAGCCCGGAGCCCGACCGGCCGGAGGTCCTGGTGCCCGTGCAGGACGGGCTCCGGCTCGTCGACGTCCTGCCGCGGCTCGCGCGCGCCACCGGCAGGCCGTTGGCCGAGTTCGAGCGGGCGTCACGGAACGGCGCGGCGCTCGGCCTGCCCTCCTACGCGAAGGGACGGCTGGAGGGATTCGCCTTCCCCGACACCTACCGGATCTCGCCGGGGTCGAGTGCCGAGGAGATCCTCGCCTCGATGGTGACGCGCTTTCGCCGGACCGCCGACGAGGTCCACCTGGAGGACGCCGCCCGCCGCGCCGGCCGTACCCCCCGGGAGGTCGTGATCATCGCCAGCATCGTGCAGGCGGAGGCGGCCCGCACGGCCGACATGCCGAAGATCGCACGGGTGATCTACAACCGCCTGGGCCACAAGCCGCCGATGAGGCTCCAGGTGGACAGCCCTCTCCTGTACGCCCTCGGCAAGTACGCTGTCCAGGCCACGAACGAGGAGCTGCGGAGCCGGTCGAGGTACAACACCTATCGCTTCCCCGGCCTGCCGCCCGGCCCCATCGGCAACCCGGGCCGGGCCGCCATCGAGGCGGCGCTGCACCCGGCCACCGGCCCGTGGCTGTACTACGTGGCGGTCGATCCGGCGACGGGCGAGACCAGGTTCATCGGCTCCCAGGCGGAATACCTTCGGCTGCTCGAGGGCCTGCGGCAGAAGCGCAAGGGCACGTCCTGACGGCCCGCCGTCAGCCCGCCAGCGTCTTCCTCAGGACCTCCGCGAACGGCTCCGGGTGGGTGACGAAGCCGCCGTGCTCGCCCGGGAACTCCACCGGCGGCGTGCCGAGCAGCTCCGCCAGCGCCGTGGAGGTCGGGTACGTGAGCAGCTTGCGCGACTCCGCGCCGATGCCGACCACGACCCGGCCGGGCCCGGCCTTCAGGGCGGCCACGTCCGGGACGTACCGGGTGGTGCCGCGCAGCTCGTGCAGGAAGAAGCGGGCACTGTCGGCCAGGTCCTGCTCCGAGAACTCGCTCTGCGGCGGGGCGGAGCCGTCCATGTCGAACCCGGAGGTGGTCATGAACTTCATCCACGCCGCCCCGTGCCCGTCCCGCCGGAACGTCTCCACGATGTCGTCCACCACGGCGCGCCGCTCGGCCGCGTCCGGCAGCAGCTCCAGCAGGGGAGGCTCGTGCGCCACGAGCGTCCGCACACGTCCGGGATGCCGGGCGGCCACCGCCAGCCCCGTCACCGCGCCGCCGCTGCTGCCGAACAGGTCGGCCGTGTCGGCGCCGAGGTGGTCCAGCAGGGCGGCGACGTCGTCGGCGCGCAGGTCGGGGGTCGAGTCCTGCGCGGGGTCGTCGAGGACGCTGCCCGCGATGCCGCGCGGGTCGTGGGTGACGACGGTGTGGTCGCCCGCCAGGGCCTCCGCCAGCGGCGCGAAGGCGGCGGCGGACATGGGGGCGCCGAAGACGAGCAGCAGGGGGCCGGCGCCGCGCACCTCGTAGCGCAGGCGCGCGCCGGGGACGCGGAGGGTGTGGGTGGTGCTCATGGCGGGTGGTCCTTCCCTGGGGCGATGGTGCTTGCAGAGGTAGGACTCCGCCGCCGGGCCGGATTCGTCGGTCCTGGGGCCGGGAATCTTCGCCGACGGAACCGGGGGTGTGAGGGCGCGCTCCGGTGGTAAGCCATCAACGAAGCGATAAACCGGATGTAAGGGGACGATATGGCCGAGCGGCTGACCGTTGACGAGATCGACACCGCGCTTGCGGCCCTGCAGGGGTGGCGGTATGAGGAGGACGCGCTGCTCAAGGACGTGCCGATCACGCCCGACAGTTACGGCTGGCTGAGCGAGGCGGTGATGAACGAGGCCAACGCGCTCGACCACCATCCCGAGATCGAGCGCACCGGCGACGGCGTCCGGTTCCGGCTGTGGACGCACAGCTCGGGCGGGGTGACGGCGAAGGACGTGGAGCTCGCCGCCCGGATCGACCAGGTGCTCAGCGGAGCGGCCCGCGACCGGGGCTGAACGCGCGGCAGGGGCGGGGCGGACCGGGGCAGTGTCAGGAGACGGCCATCTCACCCAGCTCGGACCAGTCCTCCTGCGGGACGCTGGCGTTGACGATGCGCGGCGTCTCCGCCAGGTGCGGCGGGAGCGTGCGCTGAGCCGCGCGGAAGTGCTCGGAGCGCACGTGCGCGGCGCCCGCCTCGTCGTCGCGGAACGCCTCCACCAGTACGTACTCGTTCGGGTCGTCGACGCTGCGCGACCAGTCGAACCACAGGCAGCCCGGCTCGGCGCGCGTCGCCCGGGTGAAGTCCGCGGTGATCTCGGGCCAGCGGTCGGCGTGCTCCGGCAGGACGCGGAACTTCGCGGTGATGAAGATCATGATGTCCTCTGGGACGTCGGCTGGTGGACGACACGAGGTTAACCCAGCAGGGCGCGCCCGGCGTCCGAGGACAACCGCGCGGCGGGGTCGCAAAGGCAGCAGCGCCCGAAGTCGTAGGGCCGGGCCCACGCGTCCGCGACGCGCGTGTCGGCCCACGGGTCCACCAGCCGGGCGACGACCAGCGCCACCACCGCCTCGGCGCCCGCCCGGTACAGGACCGAGGCGGCGCTCTGCACGCGGGCGCCGGAGGCGAACAGCTCGTCGAGCAGCAGCACCCGCTCGCCGTCGAGCCGGCCCAGCACCTGGAAGGCCCACTCGTCCGGCACGTGCCGGGCGAGCGCCTCCTCGGCGGCGCGGTCGCCGCCGGGCATGAGCACGGGCCGGTGCAGGTCGCGCAGCCCGGTGACCCACTGGACGACCCGGGGCATGAGGTCGAACGCCTCGACGGGCCGCTCGGCGCCGGCCCCGGGCACCGTGGCGACCAGCGTGAACGGCCCTCCGGCCGGCCTCGTCAGGCAGGGCAGGTGAGCGCGGTGGAAGCGCGCCACGGTGGCGGCCAGCAACGCCGCGCCGGTCAGCTCGCCCGGCGGGGAGCGGCGGCGGGTCACCAGGTCGTACAGCCGCCGGTCGTCACCCGTCCGCGCGCACAGCGAGACGGGCAGCACGTGCGGCGTGTGCCGGTGGACCCCGGCCGTGGCGCGGTGGCAGCCCGCGCACAGGCAGGCGGGCGCGTGCGGTTCCGCCGGGGCGGAGTGGCAGACGCGGCAGAGGCCGGGCCGCGCGGCCGGTACGTTCCGGAAGAGGCCGAGGTGCCGCTCGGTCACCGCGCGAGCGTCACCCATGGTCAGCAAGCGCTCGGTTGCCAGGTCACGTCTACCAGAGTGACCAGCGCACTCGGCCCCCCGTCACTATCCGGGACGACACTGCCCTCTCTCCTGCCGGGACAGCCCAGCCCTACGGTTCCGGCTACGGCCGGCGGTCCTGGCGCCCCGCCTGCCCTCGCCCGGACCCGGTGGCCGCCCGCTCGCGGCGGCCTCACCAGGCCAGCCCGGTCAGCGGGCCGTCCCCCTGCCACAGGCACGCGGACGGCAGGCCGAGCGAGGGGACGCCCGACGTCGAGAGGTCCGGGAACGGGGAGCGTGGGCCGGGAGGTGGGCGCAGGTCCACCCGCACCAGCTCGGACGACCCCCCGCTCCCGCATCCGGGGACGCCGCCCAAGGTCATGCCCTGCGCGCTGCGCACCGCGACCAACAGGTACCGGCCGGACGGGTCGAGGGTGAACGCGGTGACACCGCCACGCGGCTCCGTGAACGCCACCCCCACGGGAGGCTTCGCGGGCGGCTCCAGCAGCAGGATCCGGCTCCACGGGCCGGGGCCGGGACCGGCCTCCGCCAGCACCATCCTGCCAGTGCCAGTGCCAGTGCCCGGCGCCGTGAGGGCGGGGCCGTCGGTCAAGGCGTTCAGCACGCGCACGGTGTCGCCGGGCAGCAGGGCCGTGCCGGGCCTGCTCGTGTCGAGCGAGGCGAGGCGGGGCGTGCGGGCGCGCGGGGACCGGGCGTGGAACACGAGGGTGTCCGCGTCCCGCCAGTGCAGGCCGAGAGCGGCGTCGCGCGCGCTCCCGTGCGCGCCCGGAGCGGACCACTCGCGGACCGGCCCGCCCTCTCGCCCGTCGGCCGGCCCGGTCACGCCGACGTACGTGGTGCCGATGCTGCCCGTGCTGTCGGACGCGGGGACGACGCGGCTGTAGGCCACGCGCCCGGCGGGGGAGACCGCCAGGTCCGTCACCATCCCGCCGAGGTCGCCGCCGACCTGCTCGCCAAGCCGCGCGCCGTCGTAGCCGTTCAGGCCGACGCGGTAGACGCGCGACACGCGGCCGCCGTAGCCGCCGTCGCCGGGAGTGGTCACGGCCGCCAGATAGCGGCCGGGCCGGGCGTCGCGGGCGATGGCGGTGAACTGGGTGAACGGTGCCTCGGGTGCGGGCACCGCGGTGGGGAGAGTCCTCCCGGAGAGGTCGACCACGACGAGCCGGTCACCGGAGAGCGCGAGCGCGAGTCGTGGCGTGCCGTCGGCGGCGCGCGGCGGCTCTGCCGGCTCCCGGAACAGCGGCCCGAGCGCGACCACCCCCGCGATCGCCACCACGGCGACGCCCACGACGGCCGCCAGGATGACGGGCATGAGCGCTCGCAGCCGGGACGGCCGCGCGGAAGCCGGTCCGTCCGGCCGCGCCTCCGCGATGGCGAGCAGTGCGGGCGCGTACCACCTGGCGGCCAGGACGAAGGCCGCCCACCAGAGCAGGAGCGCGTGGGAGCGGCGGGTGGCGGGGAGGAGGGTGAGTGAGGACAACCGGCGTTCCCGAGTCGTGTCCGATCAACGGCCCGGATGATCTTCCCGGTGTCGCCGCCCGGCGTCAAACACGGGGTCCTCTTCGGCCTGTCCGAAAAGGGTCAGAGGCGCATGTTGTGGTGAAGGAGGCGTAGGGCGTCGACGGTGGCGTGGCCGCGCCACTCCAGCGGGCTCGCCGCCGAGAAGTGCGCGTAGTCGACCGTCCAGCCGCCGTCCTCCCTCTGGCCGCCCGCCAGCCGGTCCAGATCCGCGTCGATCGCCTCCTTGGCGAGCAGCGTGCGTGAGGGGCCGCCCGGGAGCGGGGAGAAGTCCAGCGGGCCCAGCCGTTCGTCCTCCTTGCCGCCCTCGACCGGCATCGTGCCGTCCGGCGGGACGTGCGGGCGCAGGTGCTCCACCAGCTCCTCGACGCGTCGCGGGTGCGCGGCGTGCGCGGCGTCCAGGAAGCGCACCGCGAAGGCCAGCTCGTACGCGTGCGGCGTCCGGTCGATCGCCTCGATGGCGGCCAGGCAGTACGCGGTGGAGCGCTCCAGCCACGGGTGGGCGGCCACGGCCGGGTCGTGGGCGGCCACGCGGTGGGCGACCGCCGCCGAGATCGCGGTGATCTGCAGCGAGGAGGTCGCCGGGTCCGCGCCGGCCCACCAGGGCGCGGTGCCGGCGGCGAGCGTGGCGGGCAGGGCGAAGGGCAGTCCGCCGTCCGGCAGCGAGACCGCCTGGAGCCAGTCGCACAGCTCGGCCGCCCGCGGGCCGGCGAGGGGGCCGGCCTCCTCGAACACCGTGAACGCGTGCAGGGCGGTGCCCGGCTGGCTCTCCGGGGAGCGCAGGTCGGGCTCCAGGCCCCAGCCGTAACCGCCGTCGGCGTTGCGGTAGCCGTCGAGGGCCGACAGCACCGGCGTCGTGTCCGGCGCCGAGCCTCCGGACGCCCCGGACAGGAGCCCGGTCAGCAGCTGGAAGCGGCGGCGGTCCAGGACGCGCGCATGGGTGGCCATGAAGGCCGCGGCCGCGGAGAGGTCGATGCTCATGCCTTCATCGTGCCCAGGGAGGAGGGTCCGGGTCTTGTCGGAATCGGACGCCTCGCCGCGACGGACACGCAGGGAAAAGATGACATGCCCTGTCGGGTTTCGGTGTCAGCCTTTGTGCCATGACAGACACGTTGACGTTGAAGGGGAAGGTCGCGCTGGTCGCCGGCGGGACCAGGGGCGCGGGCCGGGGCATCGCGGTGGAGCTGGGGGCGGCCGGCGCGACCGTGTACGTGACAGGCCGCACGACGCGGAGCGAGCGATCCGAGTACGACCGGCCGGAGACGATCGAGGAGACCGCGGAGCTGGTGAGCGAGGCCGGCGGCCACGGCATCGCCGTGCAGGTCGACCACCTCGATCACGCCCGGGTCCGCGAGCTGGTCGAGCGGATCGACCGCGAGCAGGGGCGGCTCGACGTGCTGGTGAACGACGTGTGGGGCGGCGAGCGGCTGGCCCAGTGGGAGACGCCGCTGTGGGAGCACGACCTCGACGGCGGGCTGCGGCTGCTGCGCCTGGCCGTCGACACGCACATCGTCACCAGCCACTACGCGCTGCCGCTGCTCACCAGGACCCCGGGCGGGCTGGTCGTCGAGATGACCGACGGCACCAAGGAGTACAACGACGGCAACTACCGCATCTCGGTCTTCTACGACCTCGCCAAGACCGCCGTGAACCGGCTCGCGTACGCGCAGGCGCACGAGCTCAAGCCGTTCGGCTGCGCCGCCGTGGCCCTGACACCGGGGTGGATGCGCTCGGAGATGATGCTGGACACCTTCGGCGTGACGGAGGAGAACTGGCGGGACGCCACCGCCGCGCAGCCGCACTTCGTCATCTCCGAGTCGCCCCGCTTCACCGGCCGGGCGGTGGCGGCGCTGGCCGCCGACCCGGAGGTCATGCGGTGGAGCGGGCGGTCGCTGTCGAGCGGGGGGCTGGCGAAGGAGTACGGGTTCACGGACGTGGACGGGTCGCGGCCCGACTGCTGGCGTTACCTCGTGGAGGTGACGGACGCGGGCCGGCCCGCCGACGCGACCGGCTACCGCTGAGACACGCCGGGGCCGGGGCGGTGTGACGGGCCGTGAGCGTCCGCGCAGTGGCGGTCGGGCTCGCCGATGGTCAGCACGTCCGCCGGCGCGTGGTCCACCTGCAGCGTCGTGTGCTCGATCCCGTACCGGTCGTGGACGAGCCGCTCGGCCGCCAGCCGTACGGCGTGGCAGTCGTCGCCCGGCGTGACCAGCACGTGCGCCGACATCGCCGGGTAGTTGGAGGTCACCTCCCAGATGTGCAGGTCGTGCACCTCGACCACCTTGTCCAGGGACGCCAGCTCGCGGCCGATCTCGGCGGGGTTCATGCCGACGGGGGCGGCCTCCATGAACACCCGCGCGGAGTCGCGCACCAGCCCCCACCCGGCCTTGAGCATGAGCGCGGCCACGACCAGGGCCGCCACCGCGTCGGCCCTGGTCCAGCCGGTGAGCCACACCACGGCGCCGGCGACGGTCGTGGCGATGAACGCGAACAGGTCGTTCAGGATGTGCTGGTAGGCGCCCTCGACGTTGAGGCTCGTCCGGTTGGCCCGGGTCAGCAGCCAGGTGGCCAGGAGGTTGACCGCGATGCCGGCCAGGCCGGTCACCACCACGTACAGGCCCTCGACCTCGGGCGGGTTCGCGAAGCGGCGCACGCTCTCGACGATGAAGTAGACGCTCAGCAGCAGCAGCGTCACGCCGTTGACCTGCGCCGAGATGATCTCGGCGCGCTTGAGCCCGTACGTGAACCCGCCCTGCGGCGGCCGGGCCGCGATCCGCATCGCGACCAGGGCGAAGACGATGGCGATGGCGTCGGTGAGCATGTGACCGGCGTCGGAGATCAGCGCCAGCGACCCGGCGACGAACCCGATGACCACCTCGACCGCCATGAATCCGACGATCAGCGCCAGGGCGCCGGTCAGGTACCGGCGGTCACCCGCCACTCCCACGGCATGCCCGTGTCCGTGCCCGTGCCCCCGCTCGCGGTCCGTCATGGGGTCGCCGCCTCCTTGACATCTGAATGACTGTTCACATGTTGAGTTTATGGACGAGATCCGCGCGCCTGTCAAGCCGCGCGGCTACGGCTGCCTGCGTTCGAGGTGGATGGCCTGGGTGTGCTCGGTGTGCGCCACGGCCAGGTCCAGCAGCATGCGGACGTGGGCGTCGTCCAGGCGGTAGTAGGCCATGCGGCCCGCCCGTCGTACGGCGACGACGCGGTGCGCGCGCAGCAGGCGCAGCGCGTGGGAGGTGGCTGACTCGCTCAGCCCGGTCACCACCGACAGGTCGCACACGCACAGCTCTCCGTCGAGGAGCGCCAGCAGGAGCCGCAACCGCCCGGGGTCGGAGAGCAGACCGAAGATGTCGGCCGTGTCGACGAGGTCGCCCTCGGCGGGCATGCGGGAGCTGACGCTCGCCACCCGGTCGGCGTCGACCACCCGGGTGGCGCAGCCCTCCAGGGCGGTCACCTGTTCCTGTGAAGAACTGTTCATATAATCGAGCCTAGCTGGGCGGATGCCAGGCGTCGAGCGGTCGTGAGGGTGGTCAGTGGCCCGGGTGGTGGTACTGGTGGACCACGGCGTGCCCCTTGCCCCGGGCGATCAGCCAGCGGTTGACCGGCGTGGTGACCACGAACGCCACCACCAGCGAGCCGGCCAGCGACCCCCAGAACAGCGCGCTTGTCAGGCCGGCGTCCATCGCGCCGGGCACCAGCAGGATCACCGCGTTGTCCAGCAGCTCCATGACCATGATGGAGATCGTGTCGGCCGCCAGCGCCACCTTGAGCGCCGAGCGGAACCCGACGCCCGCGCGCAGCACGCCGCGCATGGTCAGCCCGTAGCCGAAGACGAACGCCAGCGCCACCGACAGCACCACGGTGCCGGAGTTGTGCAGGCCGGCGGCGGTGCCGATCACCATGCCCAGCACCTCACCGATGGCGCAGCCGGTCAGGCAGTGCAGGGTCGCCTGGGACGCGGCCTTCCACGTCGCCGCGGGCGCGGCCGGATGGTGCCCGGTGCGGTCTTCCATGCTCCTCGCCTTCCTTGGAGGTCGATCCATCATACGGGGAGGGGGTATCGTGAGGCTACGTCGCCCCCCTCAGTGACCGTGACCGTGACCGACGAACGCCCCCGACGGCCTCCCGCCCGGCACCAGCCCGAGCGACACCACGCCCGCCGCCACCGCGGCGACCGCGCACGCCGTCAGCGCGGTCGTGAAGCCGCCCGCACCCGCGGCCCCCGGCGCCAGGCTCGCCGCGGCGAGCGACGACACGACCGCGACGCCGATCGAGCCGCCCAGCTCGTGGAAGGTGTTGACCACGCCCGACGCCACACCGGCCTCGCCGTGCGGAACGTTCGCCATGGTCGTCGTCGTGGCCGTGACGAACGCGGGCCCGATGCCGAACGCCGCCACCACGAAGCCCGGCAGCAGCGTCGTGTACGCGCTCGCGCCGGGGTCGATCCGCGTCATCAGCCACGCCCCGAGCGCCGTCACCGCGAACGCCGCCACGGCGACCGGCCGCCCGCCGACCCTGCCGATCAGGTGCGCCCCGAGCTGCGCGCCGGCCGTGATGGCCACGGCCACGGGCAGGAACAGCAGGCCCGTCTCCAGCGCGCTCATGCGCAGCACGTGCTGGAGGTAGAGCGAGCTGAGGAAGAACAGGCCCAGCATGAGCCCGGTCGCCATGAGCATGACGAACACGCCGGAGAGCACCGGGCGGCGGCCCAGCGTCTCGACGCGCATCAGCGGCGTCCGCGCGGTCCGCTCGACCAGCACGAACACGGCGTAGAGGGCGGCGGACGCGGCCAGGGGCAGCAGGGTGCGGACGGAGGCCCAGCCGGCGTCGCCCGCGCCGACGAGCCCGTAGATGAGCAACGCGGTGGCCAGGGTCACCGCCGCGGCCCCGGGCACGTCGATCCCGGACCGCGAGCCGGCCGAGCCGCTCGCCGGGCCGGGCACGACGGCCGGGAGGGCGGCGAACACGAGCACGCCGATCGGGACGTTCACGTAGAACACCCAGGTCCAGCCGGGCCCCGCGGTCAGCAGCCCGCCGAGGAGGACGCCGGCCGCGGCGCCGGAGCCGCCGATGGCCGCCCACACCCCGAGCGCCCGGTTGCGCCGCTCGCCGTGGAAGGCGCCCGTGATGACCGCGAGCGCCGCCGGGGACATCAGCGCCGCCCCCACGCCCTGGAGCCCGCGGCCGGCGATGAGCATGGCGCCGTTCGTCGCCAGCCCCGCGAGCAGCGAGGACAGCGTGAACGCCGCCAGCCCGGCCAGCAGCGTGCGCCGCGCGCCGAGCGTGTCCGCCAGCCGCCCGCCCAGCACCATGAGCCCGCCGAAGCAGAGCGTGTACGTCGTGACGACCCAGGTCAGCGCCTCCCGGCCGAGGCCGAGGTCGGCCCCGATGCTGGGCAGGGCGACCTGCACGACCGTGATGTCCACGATGAGCATGAACTGCGCCAGGCAGAGCAGGGTCAGCGCGGCCCACCCGCCGGAGGCGCGCCCGGTGTCCGGGTGCGCGGGCGTGACGTGTCCGTGGCTCACGAGATCTCCTTAACTTGAACACTTATGTACGAGTTAAGGGACACCATACCCCCGTATTGCATGCCCGGGACACGAGAGAGCCCCCGGAGGCGGGACATCCGGGGGCTCGGTCCAGGGGGAAGGGATTCTCAGGCGGCGTCGCGTGGCAGCATCGGGGCGAGGACGAACCGGGTGGTGGCCCACACCGCGTACAGCAGCGGCGCGCACGCCAGCAGCAGGCCCGGCACCGGCCTGGCCAGCACGACCGTCACCGCCAGGCCGAGGACCACGGTGTTCGCCGCGGCCAGGTACCACCGCCGCACCACCAGGTAGAGGCACGGGCGGACCAGCGCACGCAGCCGCACCGGCTTCTCGGACGGTCCTTCGGACGGCCCTTCGGACGGCTCGGCGATCAGCGTGATCAGGGCGACGACCGTGGCCACCACCAGCACCACGGCCGTGGCGAAGAACGGCACGAGCGCCGGCCTCCACGCCGTCCGCGCCACCACGGTCGCGTCCAGGACCAGCACGCTCACGGCCGCCGCGCCCGCCGCCCACACGGCCAGCGCGCGGCCGGCCCCGCGCCGGTAGCCGTTCCAGAACGTACGGACCACGGAGGTGGAGCCGGAGCCGAGCGCGGCGAAGCACCGGAACGCGCCCGCCAGCGCCGGCGCGCACACCAGCGACAGCACCGCGAAGAACGGCCACGACCCCAGCGGGTCGCGCACGAGCGCGAGCGCCGCCAGCAGCGGCGCGCAGGCGACGGCGAGCAGCGCGTTCACCGCCAGGCCGGTGTAGGCGGCGGCGAACACCTTCTCGTACGTGGCCTGCCGGGCCGGCCTCAGCAGGCTCCGCACACCGGGGGCCGGCGGCTGCCCGCTCATCCCTTGAGCCCGCTCGTCGCGATGCCCTGGATGAAGTAGCGCTGCCCCAGCAGGAACACCGCGAGGATCGGCAGCACCGACAGCACCGCACCGGTCATGATCATCGCGTACTCGGCGTCGTACTGGCCGACGAACGAGCGCAGGCCGAGCTGGACCGTCCACAGGTCGTTGTCCGTCAGGTAGATGAACGGCCCCATGTAGTCGTTCCACGTGTTGACGAACGTGAGCAGCGCCAGGCTGGCCAGCGCCGGCTTGGACAGCGGCAGCATGATCCGCCAGTAGATGCCGTACTCGCTCAGCCCGTCGATCCGCGCCGCCTCGCACAGCTCGTCCGGGATCGACATGTAGTACTGCCGCATGAGGAACACGCCGAACGCGCCGAACGCCTGGAGCAGGATGATCGCCAGGTGCGTGTTCGTCAGGTCGGCCTTCTGCATCATGATGTACTGCGGCACCATGTACGCCTGCCAGGGCACGGCGATGGTCGCGATGTAGGCCATGAAGAGCGCGTCACGGCCGGGGAAGCGCACCTTGGCGAAGCCGTACGCCGCGAAGCTGCCGCTGAGGAGCTGCAGCAGCGTGACCGACACCGACAGGAACGCCGAGTTGCCCAGGTAGGTGAGCAGCGGGATGCGGTCCCAGATGTCGACGAAGTTGGACCAGCGCAGCTCGTGCGGGATCCACTCGATCGGCACGGTGAACACCTCGTTGTCGCGCTTCAGCGACGCCGACAGCATCCACGCGAACGGCACCAGCACCAGCGCCGCCACCACGGTCAGCGCCACGTACGCCAGCACCCGCCGGGTGACGGCGGCGGCGGAGCGGTCGCCGGAGGGACGCGGCGCCTTGCCCGGCCGGGTGGCGGGCTCGGCCGGGGGCGCATCGCGCAGGGCGGTCATGAGGCGCTCCTCCGTTCGTTGATGCGGAACTGGACGACCGTCACGGTCAGCACGATCACGAAGAGCACGAGAGCGATCGCCGACGAGTAGCCGAACTTGCCCTCGGTGATGCCTTCCCGGTAGATGAGCTGGGCCAGCACGAGCGTGCTGCGGCCGGGCCCGCCGTCGGTCATGACGAGGATCAGGTCGAGCACCTTGAAGCTCTGGATGGTCAGCATGACCACGACGAAGAACGTCGTGGGCCGCAGCGACGGCAGCGTGATGCCCCAGAAGCGCTGCCAGGCGTTGGCGCCGTCCACGCGGGCCGCCTCGTAGTACTCCTTGGGGATCGTCTGCAGCCCGGCCAGATAGAGCACCATGTAGTAGCCCATGTCCCGCCACACGCTGGTGATGATCACAGCGGGCATCGCCCAGTCGGTGCTGGCCACCCACCGCGGCGGGTCGGAGACGCCGATCGCCTCCAGCACCTGGTTGATCGGCCCGGCCGTCGGGTTGAACAGCATGTTCCACACGACCGCGACCGCGACCAGCGAGGTGATGTACGGGAAGAACGCCGCGGTGCGGAAGAACGGCACGCCGCGCAGCTTGCGGTTCAGCGCGATGGCCAGCCCGAGCGCGGCGGCCAGCGTGAGCGGGATGTGGCCGGCCGCGTAGAAGAGGGTGTTGCGCAGGGCGACGTGGAAGTTCTGGTCGGTCAGCAGGCGTGCGAAGTTGTCCAGCCCCACCCACTCCGGGTCGCTGTAGGAGTCCCAGTCGAGGAACGCCAGCGCGAACGCCGCCAGCATCGGGATGATCGTGAACAGCAGGAAGCCGGCGAAGTTCGGGAGGATGAAGCTCCAGCCGACGAGGATGTCGCGCCAGGCGCGCCGCCCACGGGGCCGAGCCCGCGGCGCGGTCGGCGCCGGTTTTGTGATCACCTGAGCCATGGGCGTCCTTTGCGAGCCTTCGGGGCGTTTGGTGGGTTCATGGTGAAACGCGAGGATATGGCGGAACGCGAGGATATGGCGGAACGCGAGGATATGGCGGAACGCGAGAACAGGGCGCAACGCGGGATGCGGCGGGCCCGGACCGCTCCGGGCCCGCCGCGCGGGCCGCTAGTTCAGGACCTCGCTCTTGACCCGCTCGTTCATCTCGCGGATGCCGTCGGCGGCGGACTTCTCGCCGACCATGATCAGCTCGTGCTCCTCCTTGAGGATGGTGTCAACGTCGGCGGTCTTGTCGCTGACGGGCATCTCCAGCGTGACCTTGTCGGGCTGGAACGCCTTCTTCGACGTCTCGTCCGTGGGCATGCCCTTGAGCTTGAAGTACGCCTCGGTGATCTCGGGGCTCTGCAGCGCCGGGACCACGCCCACCTTGCTGATCGCCTCGGCCCCGCCCTTGCCGGCGGCGAACTGCACGAACTTCTTCGCCGCGTCGGCGTGCTCGGCCTTCTTGTTGACGGCGAACGCGGTCGGCGAGCCGAACGTCGTCACGCCCGTGGCGCCGGGCCGCTGCGGCATCGGGGCGATGGCCCAGTCGACGTCGGTCTTCCCGGCGGCCTTGGCGTCCAGGATGGCCGCGATGTACCAGGTGCCCATGGGGAGCATGGCGGTCGCGCCGGTCTCGAACAGCGTCTTGTAGTCCGACTTCTGGGCGCTCGCGGTGCCGAAGTCGAGCGTCGCGCCGGCCTTCTGCAGGCTGAGCGCCGTGGCGTACTGGTCGGCGAAGAAGGAGTAGTCGCCGCCGAGCTGGTCGCCGCCCGTCTGCGCCGCCGCGATGGCCTGCACCACCGACCGCCAGGTGTGGTGGTAGGTGCCGTAGACCTTCTTGCCGCCCTCCTCCTTGGTGAGCTGCTGCGCCAGCTTGGCGTACTCGTCCCAGGTCAGCGTGCCGGGGTACTTGACGCCCGCCTGGTCGAACAGCTTCTTGTTGTAGTAGAGCAGCCAGAAGTCCTGCCGGTACGGCAGCGCGTAGTACTTGCCGCCGACGTCGAACGCGTCCAGGCCCGCGAGCGTCGCCGCGTCGGGCGACTTGGCCAGGTCGGTGACCTCGGTGAGCTGGCCCCGGCTGGAGTAGCGGGAGTAGTCGGTGACGTTCTTCATGGTGATGACGTCGGTGTGGTCGCCGCCGGCCAGCATCGTGGTGATCTTGTCGGCGTAGTCGTCGGCGAGGATGTCCACCGGCTTGATCTTGATGCCGGGGTTGGCCTGCTCGAAGGCGTCGAACATGGCCTTGAACTCGGGCGTCTTGGCCATGTTCCAGACGGTGACGCTGAGGGTGACGTTCCCGTCGCCCGTCTCCTGCGCGGAGTCGCCGCCCGAGCCGCAGGCCACCGCCGCCAGCGACAGTGCCGCGACGGCCGCCAGGGACTTCACGAGGTGGCGTCGCCCTCTGGCCCTCGCCGAGCTGTCAGAAGAGATCATGTGATCCGGTCTCCTTTCCTGTCGAGCCGGTCGGGGGCTCAGGCGCTGACCTTGAACTCATCGGCTGTGACGGCCGCGCGGGGCGGCCGGCCGTCCAGGTAGCGTTCGAGCTCGTCGAGCGCGCTCTCACTCATCCGCCGGGTCTCCGATCCGAGGGACCCGGCGACGTGGGGGGTGATCATGACGTTGGGCAGGTCGTACAGGGGTGAGTCGGCGGGCAGCGGCTCGGGGTCGCTGACGTCGAGCATCGCGTCGAGCCGGCCGCTGACGCACTCGCGCTCCAGCGCGGCCGTGTCGAGGACGGCGCCGCGCGCGGTGTTGATGACCGTCGCGCCGTCGCGCAGCAGCGCCAGCTCCGCGGCACCGATCAGGTGCCGGGTGGAGGGGAGCGCGGGGACGTGCAGGGTGAGCACGTCGCTGCGCCGCAGCAGGTCGGGCAGCTCGACGAGGCGGGCGCCGGCCGCGGCCACCTCGTCCGGGTCGGCGTACGGGTCGGCGACGAGGACGTCGACCTCCAGGTCCCGCAGCCGGTCGACGACCCGGCGGCCCACGCGGGAGTAGCCGACGACGCCGATCGTGCGGCCCCGGTTGCTCAGCTCGCCGCGGCTCGTCGCGTACGACCAGTCGGCGCGGTGCAGCCGCGCGTCCTGGGCGAGGAACGGGACCTTCTTCCCGGCGAAGATGATCGCGGCCAGCGTGAACTCGGCGACCGGGACCGCGTTCTCGTCGGCGGCGTTGGTCACCAGGATGCCGCGCCGCCACACCTCGTCGGTGACGAACGTGCGGACGGTGCCGGCGCAGTGGAAGATCGCCCGCAGCCCCGGCGCGTCGGCCAGCCGCTCCGCCGTCAGCCGCGGGCAGCCCCAGGAGGTCACCAGCACCTCGACCTCGCGCAGCCGCCGCCGTACTCGCGGGGTGTCGAGGTCGTCGGTGACGACGGGCTCGCCGAGCTCGGCGAGCTGTCGCAACCGGTGGAGCTGTGGCTCCTCGAACATTGTGCTGAACGTGGTGGGGTCCATGACCAGCAGGGCGTGTGGCCGTCTCACTCGGCGTCCCTTTCGGCGGCAAGCGCTTACCAGTGCCGCCGATCCTGTCCGATCGTTACGATCACGTCAATACCTTGTTAATCAGGACGATCACGTTTATCTGATCGATATTGATCGTTCGTGTGCGGTATTGGCGAGACGACGGTCGGGTCACGCGCTCGCCGGCGGAGCCGACGAGGCGCGGACGATCAGCCGCGGCTCGATGACGATCCGGTGCGTCGGACGCTGCGGGTCCTCGTCGGCCAGCCGCTCCGCGAGCAGCCGGTACGCGGCCCGCCCGATCGCCGCCTTCGGCGGCCGGACCGCCGTCAGCGGCGGGTCGCACAGCTCCGCCACCTCGTCGTCGTACGTCACCACCGACAGATCGCCCGGAACCCGGATGCCGCGCTCCTGGCAGCGCTCCACCAGCCGGATCGCCTCCGGGTCGGAGTGGACGAGCAGCGCGGTCGTGCCCGAGGCGGCGCACACGTCCAGGACGGCGTCGAGCGCCTCCGGCCAGCCGGGATCGCGCTGGTCCACGGTCGTCAGGTCAAGGGTGTCGCCGAGGGGCAGGCCCAGCTCCACGCACGCCTGCCGCCAGCCGCGCCGCACGTGCGGGGCCGTCGGGCTCTGCGTCGTGGTCACCACCCCGACCCGCCGGTGACCGAGCGTGGCCAGGTGCCGCACGGCCATCGCCGCGCCGAACACGTGGTCGCTGACCACCGACTCCATCGCCTCCTGGTGCGGGCCGACGGTGGCCGCCCGTTCCACGAGCACCACCGGCACACCGGCGCCCTGGAGCCAGCGCACCAGCTCCTCGCCCTCGTCGCCGGTCGTGGTCGGCGCCACCAGCAGGCCGTCCACCCCGGCCGTCTCGACCAGCCGGGCGAGCTGGTGGCGCTCGTCGGCCGCCTGGTAGCTGGCGCCGCGCAGCACGAGCCGCGCCCTCGACGCGGCGGCGGCCTCACGGGCGCCGCGGATCACGTCGGGCCAGTAGTAGTCGAGCGAGGGCACCACCATGCCGAACGTGACCCGCGCCTCCTCCGCGCCCGGCCGCGCACCCGAGCTCCACGGCGTTCCGACACGCTGTTCATGTTCCTGCTGGTCGCGGCGGTGGCGCTGGCCATGGGAGGACGCCGACACGGTGGAGACGGTCCGCTCGCTCATGCTGTGACACGCGGGGCCGCGGCCGTCA
>NZ_JBEXDT010000092.1:0-36759 GCF_040605905.1 Nonomuraea sp. NPDC005501
GGTCACGGGCGTGGTCATCGTGGGCTTCGGCCTGCGGCTGGCGATCGACAGGTGACGGGGACGCTCCTCAGGGCCACGGCCACTCCAGGAGGCGGGCGCCCAGGACGGCCGTCTCCAGGGTGAAGCGCTGCGTGGGGTCGTCCGGGGAGAAGCCCGTCAGCCGCCGGACGCGTTCCAGGCGGTAGGTGACGGCCCGGGTGCTGATGCCGAGGCGGCGGGCGGCGGCCGTCTGGTTGCCCTGGGCGGCGAAGACCGCCTCCAGCGTCTCCAGCAGCGGCCCGTGCCCGCCGCGGGCGCTCAGCAGCGGGCTCAGCACGCTCGTCACGAGGTCCTCCATCGCGCTCCTGTCGCGCAACAGTACGGGAAAAACCAGCAGGTCGGCGGCCTTGACCACGTCCCGGACCAGCCCGAGCCGGTCGGCGAGGTCGAGCGCGGACGCGGCCTCGCGGTACGAGGCCACCACGCCGCCGGGACCGCGCTGCGGGCGGCCGACCCCCACCCGCCAGCCCGCGGGGAAGCGGGAGCGCACGTGGTGGGTGAACTCCCCGACCGCGGCCGGCAGCGTGGCGGGCGCGACGCAGACGAGCAGCCCGTCGCGGACGGCCACGAGCACGTTGTGGGAGCCGAAGCGGGCGACCAGGTCGCGCTCGATGCGGTCCTGCTCGCCGTCCTTCAGCCCGCGCGCGACGGCCACGACGTACGACTCGGCGAGCCGCAGCCCGAAGTGCTCGGCGCGCTCGGCGAGCCGCTCGGCCCGGCCGAGGAGCAGGTCGTCCACGAACTCCCGGCGCGCCGTCTCCTCCTCACGGATCGCGGCGAGCTGGGCCCGCTCGTACCCCTCCATGAGCGCGGCGACCGCCCTGCGCAGGGCGGCCAGCACGGCCGGGCCGCCCCGCGCGGGGTTGCCCGTCCCCTCGCCGGCGGGCGGCTGCTCAGCCGCCGACAGGGCCGCGTCCACCACGGCGCGCAGCGGGACCCCCAGCCGGGCGGCGCGGGCGCCGGCCTCGTGGTAGGCGTCCAGATCGGCCCGGTCCGGCAGCCGGCCGGTGCCGGCGGCCCGCGCGAGCACCTGTAAGTGCCCGCCGAGCAGGTCGGCGGGCACCCGGGAGGCCACCATCACACTCCTACGTCACGCCTGTCGAAGGCGAGGACCGCGATGAGGGCGAGCACGGCCGTCGCCCCCGCCAGCACAAGGTAGTCCCCGGCCGGGAGCCCCTGATAGAGGGGCCTGCCCTCGCCGTAGTAGTGGAACGGCGAGACCCACTTGAGCCACGAGACGGCGTCCACGTTCCGGCCGACGGTGACGACCATGTACCCGAGCACGGCCCACGCGCCGAGCACGGCCGAGGCGACGGCCTTGCGCCCGGTGGCGGCGCCGACGGCCAGCGTCACCGTGCCGAAGCACAGGGCGAGCAGGTAGACGCCGGTGTGCGCGGCCAGCAGCCGGCCGAAGGAGACGTCCATGCCGACGGCCCGGGTCATGGCCCACGCGACCGCGAACGTCACGACGGCCACGGCCAGCAGGCCGAGCGCCAGCGCGGCGAACCGCTCCAGCACGAGCCGCCGGCGGCTGACGGGCAGGGTGACGACGAGCTCCAGCGTGCCCGCCTCCTCGGGCCCGGCCAGCGACCGGTTGGCCAGGATCATCGCGCAGGCCGAGAGCAACGCCGGGACGAAGAGCTGGTAGGCGACCGACTGGAGGTAGCCGGTGCCGCTGGCGATGTCGTTCAGGCCGCCCATCAGGTCCCTCAGCGCGCCGGGGTACTTGGCCATGGCCTGGGCGCTGTAGGTCTGGGGGTCGTCCTTGATGCTGCCGTAGATACCGAGGTACATCGACATGAACGCACTGAGGCCGATCGTCCAGCCCACCAGGGTCCGGAGGTTGTCACGCAGACTCTTGGTGATCATGGTGTGCGCCCTCCTCGCTGTAGTAGGTGAGGAAGATCTCCTCCAGGTCCGGCTCGGCGCTGACGAGGTGCACGACGGTGAAGCGGGCGGCGGCCTTGATCAGCGGGTCGGGCCGGCCGTCGATGGTGCAGCGGACGCCGGCGCCCTGCACCCGCAGGTCGCGCACGCCCGGCAGCCCCTCGAACGCCTCGCGCGGCACGGGGGCGTCGAAGTGCAGCTCGACCCGGCGCACGGCCTTCTCGCGCAGCGTCGACACGTTCTCGACGGCGACCAGGCGGCCGGCGCGGACGATGCCGACCCTGTCGGAGACGTGCTCCACCTCGGCCAGCACGTGCGAGGACATGAGCACCGTGCGCCCGGATGCGCGCACCTCCCGCAGCATGGCCAGGAACTCCTGCTGCACCAGTGGGTCGAGTCCCGTGGTCGGCTCGTCCAGGATGAGGAACTCGGGTTCGTGCATGAACGCCTGGATCAGCCCGATCTTCTGCCGGTTGCCCTTGGACAGCTTGCGCATCGGCACGGACAGGTCGGCGTCGAGCCGTTCGGCCAGCTCGGCGATGCGGGCGGGCGGCACCCCGCCCCGCACTCCGCCCAGGAACGCCAGGTAGTCCCGGGCCCGCTCGCGTCCCTCCAGCGCCAGGTCGCCGGGCAGGTAGCCGATCCGCGCCCGGACCGCCGCCTCGCCGGGCGGCTCGCCGAGGACGCGCACCCGGCCACGCGTGGGCCGGATCACGTCCAGCAGGAGCCGGATCGTGGTGGTCTTGCCCGCGCCGTTCGGGCCGAGGTACCCGAAGATCTCGCCCGGCTGTATGTCGAGCGTCAGGTCCTCCAGGCCACGGCGCCCGCCGTAGTACTTGCTGAGCCCTTCGGCCTGCACCACTGCTGTCATGCCGCCATGGTGGGCGATCGGGACGGGGCGGCGTCAGGGGCGAGTCCGGCAAGAGCGGTCGCGGCTTCCTTCCGGGAACCGGCAACCGCCGCGCCTACGGGACGGGGTCGGGAGCTCCCGGCGGGAGGAACGGCAGCTCCGGCGGGCCGTGCTCGATGAGGCGCAGCAGAGCCGCCGTGTCGAGGTGCCGCTCCACGAGGTCGCCCAGCGCGTCCAGGCGCTCCTCGCGCAGCCGGGCGAAGTCCGTGCCCGGCGCGGGCGTGAAGTCGCGCCCCGCCTCCCGGGCCACGTCCGCGAGGAAGGCTCGCCGGAAGCCGTCGTTCTCCAGCGCGCCGTGCCAGGTGGTGCCCCAGACGTTCGCGACGCGGCAGCCGTCCAGGAACGGCTCGCCGCCCTCCACCGCCGGGACGCCGTGGTGGATCTCGTACGCGGTGACCGGCCGGCCGTAGGCGTGGCCGGAGGGCCGGCCGAGCACCTTGTCCGGGACGAACGCGAACCGCACCGGCAGCATCCCGAGCCCGTCCACCCGGCCGGCGCCCGACTCGACCTCGTCCACGATCTCCCGGCCGAGCATCTGGAAGCCGCCGCAGACGCCGAGGATCGGCCCCTTGCGCGCCAGCAGCGCGGCGGCCAGTCCGGTGCGGCGCAGCCAGTCCAGGTCGTCGACCGTGGCCCGCGAGCCGGGCACGATCACCAGGTCGGCGTCGTCGAGGTCGGCCGCGGCCGTGACGAACCGCACCACCACCCCCGGCTCGGCCGCCAGCGCGTCCACGTCGGTGAAGTTCGACATCCGCGGCAGGCGGACCACGGCCACGCGCAGCGTCTGCCGCCCGTACGGCTCCCGGCCCGCCACCGGGCGCGAGTCCAGGGCCAGGGAGTCCTCGACGTCCAGCCACATGCCGTCCGCCCACGGCAGCACGCCGTACACCTCGCGGCCCGTCAGCGCCCGGATCTGGTCGAGCCCGGGCCGCAGCAGCTCCGGCGCGCCGCGGAACTTGTTCACCACGAACCCGGCCACCAGCGCCTGGTCGGCCGCCTCCAGGAGCCCGACCGTGCCGTAGAAGGAGGCGAACACCCCTCCCCTGTCGATGTCGCCCACCACGATCACGGGCAGGCCGGCGGCCCGGGCCAGCCCCATGTTGGCCAGGTCGCCGCGCCGCAGGTTGATCTCGGCGGGGCTGCCGGCGCCCTCGCAGATCACGACGTCGTACCGGCTCCTGAGGCGGTCCAGGGAGCGCAGCGCGGTGGCGCGCAGCATGTCGCGCACCCGGCCGTACTCCATCGCGTCGACGTCGGCGACGGGCCGGCCGAGCAGCACGACCTGGCTGCGGCGGTCGCTGCCCGGCTTGAGCAGCACGGGGTTCATGTCGGCGTCCGGCTCGACGCCGGCCGCCTGCGCCTGCACCGCCTGGGCCCGCCCGATCTCGGCGCCGTCGACCGTGACGTAGGAGTTCAGCGACATGTTCTGCGCCTTGAACGGCGCCACGCGGACTCCCTGACGGGCCAGCCACCTGCAGATTCCGGCGGTCACCACGCTCTTGCCCGCGTCGGAGGACGTCCCCGCGACGAGCAGCGCACCCTTGACCGCCCGCACGCTTCGCACGCCCGGATCCTCCCACATCTCCCCATTCGGCAGGAGGCGGCCCGGGCCGGAGATCAGCGCGTCCGGGTCACGCGGGGTCGAGCAGGTAGCGCTGGACGGACGGGCCGACCCAGCGCACGACCTCCTCGCGGCCCATCGCCACGACCGGCGGGATCTCCAGCACGAACCGGCACAGCGCCAGCCCCAGCACCTGCGTGGTCACCAGCCCGGCGCGGCGGGGGGCGCTCTCCGGGTCGCCGGACAGCTCGGCCGCGAGCGGGACGAGCTGCGCGGCGAAGATCTCGCGCATCCGCTCGGCGGCCGAGGGGTTCGTCACCCCGGTGCGCAGCAAAATCTGCAGCGCCTCGTCGCTCTCCCAGCGTTCGAGGAAGTGGGCGACGAGGAGCTCGCCGACCCGCTCCCGGGGCATCGCGCCGGGAGCGGGCAGCGCCAGGTCGAACGCGCAGGCGGCGGCGAACAGGCGCTCCTTGCTGCCGAAGTACCGCATGACCATGGCGGGGTCGATGTGCGCGTCCCCGGCGATGGCCCGGATGGTGGCCCGCTCGTACCCGTCGGCGGCGAACCGCTCCCGCGCCGCCCCCAGGATGACCGCTTTCGTCTCCTCCGAAGATCTCCTCATGCCAACGAGTGTAGGCCAACGGCCGTTGACATGACGGGCGGCCGAGCCTACCGTGATGCCTACAAGCGTTGGCCAACAGCCGTTGACCACAGATCGCATGGAGGAGCCATGGACATCGCCACCGAGGTCCTCGTCGTCGGGGCCGGACCGGTCGGGCTGACCGCCGCCGTCGTGACGGCCCAGCGCGGTCGCGCCGTCACCGTGGTCGACGCGCAGGCCGAGGGCGCCAACACCTCCCGCGCCGCCGTCGTCCACTCCCGCACCCTCGAACTCCTGGAGCCGTACGGCGTGACGTCCCGGCTCGTGGCCCACGGCACGCGCGTGCCCACCTTCACCGTGCGCGACCGGGACCGCCTGCTCGTCCGCGTCCCCTTCGGCGACCTGCCGACCCCGTACCCGTACACGCTGATGCTCTCCCAGGCCGACACCGAGGCGCACCTGCGGGCGCGGCTGAAGGAGCTGGGCGTCGAGGTGCTGCGCCCGCGCACCGTCACCGCCGTCGCCGAGGACCCGTCCGGCGTCACCGCCACGCTCGACGACCGCCGTCACGTCCGCGCCGCCTACCTCGTCGGCGCGGACGGCATGCGCAGCACGGTCCGCGAGCACGCCGGGATCGCGTTCGAGGGCGGCACGTACGCCGAGTCGTTCGCGCTCGCCGACGTGCGCCTGCGCGGCGGGGTGCCGGCCGAGGAGGTCATCCTGTACTTCTCGCCCGCCGGCCTGGTCGTCGTCGCCCCGCTGCCCGGGGACATGTACCGGATCGTGGCCACGGTGGAGGAGGCGCCGCGCGAGCCGGACCTGGCGTTCGTCCAGGCGCTGCTGGACGAGCGCGGGCCGCGGGCCGAGCGCGCCGTCGTGGAGGAGGTGGTGTGGGGGTCGCGCTTCCGCGTCCACCACCGCATCGCCGCGACGTACCGGTCGGGACGGCTGCTGCTGGCGGGCGACGCCGCGCACGTCCACTCGCCCGCGGGCGGCCAGGGCATGAACCTCGGGATCGAGGACGCCGTCACGCTCGGCGAGACCTTGGCCCGGGTGCTCGACGGCGGCTCGCCGGACCTCCTCGACGCCTACGCCGACGCCCGCCGGCCGGTCGCCGAGGAGGTGGTGGGGCTGGCGAGCAGGCTCACCCGCCTCGCCACGGCCGGACGGGCCGTGCGCCCGCTCCGCAACGCGGTGATGGGGCTGGCCGGACGGCTCCCCAGGGTCCGGCGCGCCCTCTCCTGGCAGCTCTCCGGCCTCTCCCGCCGCTGACCCCGCTTCCGGCTTCCGGGGGAGGGCCGTGCGGCCCTAGGGTGTGCATCGCCCCACAGATCACAGCGCGTCCGGGAAGGGAGCGGGATGCCGGGTTCACGCCCGCTCCGGCCAGGCGACCCCGAGCGGATCGGCGCGTACCGGCTCGTCGGCGTGCTCGGCTCCGGCGGCCAGGGCGTCGTCTACCGCGGTGTGCGCGACGGCGGCGGCGACGTCGCGGTCAAGGTCGTCCACAGCCATCTGAACCAGGACGACGACGCCGTCAAGGGCTTCCTGCGGGAGGTGGAGGCGGCGCGCCGGGTGGCCGCGTTCTGCACCGCCGCCGTGCTCGACATGGGGACGCTGGGCGACCGGCCGTACATCGTGAGCGAGTACGTCCCCGGCGACACCCTCCAAGAGGTCGTCCGCGCCGAGGGTCCGCGCGGCGGAGGGGCGCTCGACCGGCTGGCGATCTCGACGCTCACCGCGCTGGCCGCGATCCACGACGCCGGGATCGTGCACCGCGACTTCAAGCCGGGCAACGTGCTGATGGGCCCCGAGGGGCCGATCGTCATCGACTTCGGCATCGCCAAGGCGCTGGACGCCACCACGCTCGCCTCCGGCCCCATCGGCACCCCCGCGTACATGTCGCCCGAGCAGTTCAGGGGCGAGCGGGTCGGGGCGCCGTCGGACCTGTTCAGCTGGGCGGGCACGATGGTGTTCGCCGCGACCGGGCACCCGCCCTTCCCGGGCGAGACGGTGCCGGCCATCCTGAACGGCGTCCTGAGCAGGGAACCCGACCTGACCGGTGTTCCGCCCCGCCTGACGGGACCGATCCAGGAGTGCCTGTCCAAGGACCCGGCGGCCCGGCCGACGGCTCCCGAGCTGCTGCAACGGCTGATCAGCCGTACCGGTGACAAAGCGGCCCGCCCCGTCACCGTCCCTCCGCCCCCGGGCATCAGGGCGGCCCCGGACATCCGGGAGGCGGCGACCGAGCCGAGCCGGCCCAGGACGTTCAGCCGGCGGGCCCTGATCGGCGGGGCCGCGGTCACCGCCGCCGCGGCCGTCTCCGCGTTCGCCGTGCTCGGGCGCCGCGGCCAGGCCGCCCGGCCGTCCCCGACCTGGACGCCCGCGCCCACTGCCTCCGCCGGCGCGACGCCCACGCCACAGCCGTTCGGTGCGCCCCTCACCCGCCCCGTCGCCCTCACCGGGGAGTGGGGCACGGCCACCGCGCTCGCCGCCGCCGGCGCCCTGGTGGCCTGCGGCACCGGCAAGGGCACCGTGCTGGCCTGGGACACCGCCCAGGCGGCGGCCACCCGCCTCGGCGACGGCGGCGCCTCGGTGACCTCGGTGGCGTGCGGCGAGCGGGACGGCACTCCCGTCGTCGCCTCCGGCCACGGCGACGGCAGGATGCGCCTGTGGAGCCTGACGGGCGAGAGCCTGGCCGACCATCGCGCCACCGACCCCGTCATCGGGGTGACCGTCGCCGGCCGCCCTGTCGCGGTGTCGCAGAAGTACGACGGCTCCAAGGACCTCCACAGCGTCGTACGGCTGTGGGACCTCACCACCGGCAAGCAGATCGGGCCCACGATCACCGACCACTTCCAGGGCGTCGACTGCCTGGCCTTCGGCACGCTCGGCGGGAAGCCCGTGCTGGTCACCGGCGACGGCAACAACCGGATCCGGGTGCGGCGGCTCTCCGACGGCAAGGTGACGGGCACGTTCGTCACCGGCGAGATCGGCGGCGTCGAGCGGCTGGCCTGCGGCGAGATCGACGGCAGGACCGTCCTGGTCTCCACGCACCAGGACGCCACCCTCCGCGTGTACGACCTGGCCACCGGCAAGCGCCGCGAGAGGTGGACGTTCAGCGAGCGCAGCCCCGACGACCGGGGCGTGGCCGCGCTGGCCATGGGCCGCAGCGGCGACGTCCCCATCGCGGTCGCCGTGCACAACCCGTCCGGCGGCGACGTCCTCGTCCGCGTCTGGAACCTCACCGACGGCGACGTCATCGGCTCCCTCGGGCCGGGCCCCGGCGGCCCGATCCTCACGGCCACCCTGGCCCAGGCCACCGGCCTCCCGGTCGTGACGGGCGTCACCGAGGACCGCACGCTGCGCACCTGGAACATCGGCCCGGCCTGACGCCCCTCCCGCCGGCCTCCGTTCCGCGGAGGAGTGGCGCGACTCGGCGTTACGCTTTGCGCCATGCCGCGAGACGCCCTGACCGAATGGCTGGCCACCCGATCGGAAGACCAGCTCGACCTGCTGGTGGCTCGGGCCGGGCTGCGGCGTGGACGTGAGCTTGCGCCACAGCAATTGGCCCGTCACCTCACGATCGAACAGGTGACGGCGCAGCTCGCCGCGTTCTGCACCCTCCCGGAGCTCCAGGCACTCGGAGGGGTGGCGTGGCTGGCCGCCCAGACGCACGGCCCCCTGCCCGGCGACCGCTGGCAGACCCCCGATCCCGCTGAGCGCGCGGTGTCGCGGGCCGAGGTGGTCGACCTTCTGGCCGGCCGGGACCCGGCCCTGCGCGAGCAGGCGCGGGCGGTCCTGGAGCGGCTGGCGGACCAGGCCCTGCTGCTGCCGCCGCATGGCGACCTGATCCTGGCTCCCGCGTTCGTGCACCGGCACCTGGCGGAGATCATGGGCCTGGGCCGTCCGGCAGGGCAGCTCATCGCCCGCCACTTCAACGCGCAGGAGGTTCACCGGACGGCCGCCGCGCTCGGGCTGGCCAAGGCGCCGAACCGGCAGGCCGCCGAGCGGGAGGTGGTCGCCTGCCTGACCGACCCGGCCCGGCTGCACGGCCTGCTGGAGGCGGCGCCCGGCTCCGCCAGAACCCTGCTGGACCGGCTGGCGCACGAAGGCCCCTTGATCGAGCTTCGCTGCTTCCACCCCGCGGGACCGCACGGCCACACCTTCGGCGACAAGTACGTCTTCCGCCCCCGAGGAGCCGGGGACGACGGCGCCGACTGGCTGGCGGCCCGCGGGCTCCTCCTCCCGTCCGGTGTGCCGGGCGTGGCCGAGCTGCCGGCCGAGGTGGGGACCGCAGTACGCGGACAGGCCCTGGCCACGTTCACGCCGGAACCTCCGGCCCCTGGCGAGCTGCCCGCGGCCGACGGGGCCGAGGGCGCCGCGCAGGCCGCGCTCGGCGCGCTGTCCTGGCGGCTCGAACGGCTGCTCGCCGGGTGCGCCGGACAGCCGCTGTCCGTGCGCAAGAACGGCGGTATCGCGGTTCGCGACACCAGGCGGCTGGCCAAGAGCGTCGGACAGCCCGAGGACGTGACCCGGCTCATGCTGGACCTGTGCGTTCAGGCCGGGCTTCTGGGCGTGCAGGCCGAGCCCGTCGAGCAGCCCGTTCGCCGCCGCGGCAGAGCGCCTGACCCCGTCCACGTGGTGCTGCCCACCAGCGCGTACGACCGGTGGCTGTCGCGGCCTCCCGGCCGCCGGCTGGCGCGGATCGTGATCGCCTGGGCCACCTGCCGCGACATCCCGCTGTGGTGGCCCGACCCGGAGCAGACGCCCGTCGCCCTGGCCGAGCCGGACGATCTCGACGCCGTCGGCCTGCGTTACGCGACGTTGGAGGCGCTGGCCGCCGCCCCGGGACGGCGCGCCGCCGGCGCGGTGCCGTACGTGCAGGCCGCCGCGACCTGGCACCGCCCCCTGAGGATGGGCGACGGCGTCAGCACCCCGCACCGGATCGAGGCCACGCTCCGCGAGGCCGAGCTCCTCGGCGTCACCGGACAGGGCGCGCTGACCGGGCTCGGCCGCGCCGTGCTCGACCTGCTGCGCACCGGCCAGGCGTGGAAGAATCCGGCCACGGCCCTGGAGTCGGTTCTGACCGGGATGCTGCCACCGCCGCAGGCCAAGGCCCGCTTCCAGAGCGACCTGACGGCCGTGGTGGCGGGCACGCCCACCTCCGCCCTGTCGTCGCTGCTGGACGTGGTCGGTGTCCGCGAATCGGAGGGACACGCGGTCGTGTGGCGCATCGGTCCCGCTTCGGTGCGGCGCGCGCTCGACGCGGGCCACGAGGCCGGCGAGCTCCTCGAACGGCTCCGGGCCGTGGCGCAGGACGACCTTCCCCAGCCGCTCGAGTACCTGGTCAAGGACGTCGGCCGGACCCACGGGCGGATGCGGGTGGTCAGATCCGGGTGCTGCGTCCGCTCCGACGACGAGGCTCTTCTCGCCGAGCTCGCGCGCGCCAAGGCGTTGCGGAAGCTCGGTCTGCGCCTGATCGCGCCGACCGTGCTCATCAGCGCGTGCCCGGAACGCGAGACGCTCGACGCGCTGCGCGCCGCCGGGTACGCCCCCGCGCTGGAGGCCGAGACGGGCGCCACCCTCATCGAGCGGCCCCCGAGCAGACGCGCGGCGCCGAGGCCGGCCCGGCGCACCTGACGGCCGCTTCGCCCGTGAGGGGACTCGCGGGCGCGGAACGGGGTAGACGGCGGCAGGTGAGAAGGGAGCACTCGTGCGCCGACTGCTGGCCATCGTCAACTCCTCGGCCGGAAGCACGGACGAGGACGTGCTGTCCGAGGTCCTGTCCGAGCTGACCCGGCACGCCGACACCGTGGAGGCCCGGATCAAGGACCCGTCCGAGCTGCCCGGCCTCCTGGGAGAGCATCCCGATCGCGACCCGGTGGTGCTCGGCGGGGACGGCTCGCTGCACTGCCTGGTGGCGGCGCTGGCCGAGCGGGGCGAGCTGGACTCCCGGACGGTCGGGCTGGTGCCCATGGGCACCGGCAACGACCTGGCCCGCGCCCTCGGCGTGCCGCTCGACCCGGTCCGGGCGGCCCGGGTGGCGGCCACCGGGGAGCCGCACGCGCTCGACCTGCTGCGCGACGACGACGGGGGCGTCGTGGTCAACGCCGTGCACGCCGGGGTCGGGGTCGAGGCCGCGCGCACGGCGCAGCCGCTCAAGCCGTACCTGCGGCGCTTCGCGTACGCGGCCGGCAGCGTGATCGCCGGCGTGCGGACCCGCGGCGTGCCCCTGCGGGTGGAGGTGGACGGCAGGGTGGTCGCGGACGGGCGCCGCCGGGTGCTCATGGTCGGCATCGGCAACGGCCGCACCATCGGCGGCGGCACGCCCATCACCCCCGACGCCGGCCCCGCCGACCGGGTCGCCGACGTGATGGTCTCCTTCGCCACGGGCCCGCTCCGCCGCCTGTGCTACGGCCTTCTCCTGAAACTGGGCAGGCACACCAGCCGGGCGGACGTCGTGACGGTCCGCGGCTCACGCGTCCGCCTCTCCGGCCCTCCGGTGCACCTCAACGCCGACGGCGAGCTGATCGGCCCGTACACCTCCCGCACCTGGACCGTCGCCCCGCACGCCTGGCGCGTGACCCTCCCGCGCGGGTGAGACCGCCTTCTCGGCCATCGCACCGGCATCTCCGCCGACCCCCTGTCATCGCCGGGTGATCGAGCTACAGGAGGACGGGGAGATCGCCTGCCCGGCCGCGCGTGTCTGGGCGGTCGTCGCCGACTACGGCCAGGACCCACGCTGGCGCGAGGGCGTCGAGACGATGGCGCCGTCCCCCGAAGGCATCGTCCAGGTGGGCACGACCACCGCCGAGGTGATGCGGTTCGCGGGCCGGACCTACCACAACGGCGGCGAGGTCATCCGGGTGGAGCCGGGGCGCTCCTTCGCCTGGCGCACCAGCTCGGGGATCGACGCCGAGGGCGGCAGGCTCGTCGAGCCGCTCGGCGAGAACCGGTGCCGCTTCACCTTCCACGTGCGCGTCACCCCGCGCGTGACCTCCGAGAGGTTGCTGGAGCCGGCGCTGAGGTGGTTGCTGCGGCGGTCGATCCGCGCCGACGTCCGCCGCCTGGCCGGCCTCTGCGCCTCTTGACGAGCCTGGCCCTGACGCCTCGTAACATGCGCGCATGACCACGCACGGATTCGCGCTCACCGCCGAGGGACCGTTCGACTTCGGAGCCTCGTTGCGTTTCGTCGAGGACTGGCCGGCCACCAGCGCGCTGCCCTCCGACGGGCGGGCGCTGCGCTTCGCCTACTGCGCGGAGGCCGACTGGCTGCCGATCGGCGTGAGCGTCACGGCCGCGCCGGGCGGGGTCGCCGTGGCCACGACGCGGGCCGCGGGGCCGGGCGTCCGGGGCGAGGTCGCCCGCATCCTGTCCCTCGACGTGGACGGCGCCGGCTTCGCCAAGCTCGGCGAGGCCGACCCGGTGCTCGGCGACCTGCAGCGGCGCCGCCCCGGACTGCGGCCGGTGTGCTTCTGGAGCCCGTGGGAGGCGGCGTGCTGGGCGGTGATCGTGCAGCGCTCGTCGATGCTGATCGCCGCCCGGATCAAGCAGCGCATCGCCGAGCGGTACGGCGCGCGGGTCACCGTGGACGAGCGGACGTACACGGCGTTCCCGCCGCCCATGACGCTGGTGGACGCCGGCGGCCTCGGGCTGCCCGCGCAGAAGGAGGAATGGCTGCGCGGGCTGGCCCGCGCGGCGCTCGACGGCGTCCTCACCGCCGAGCACCTGCGCTCGCTCGCCCCGGAGGAGGCCCTGGCCGAGCTGCGCGCCCTTCCCGGCGTGGGCCCGTTCTCGGCGGGCCTGATCCTGATCCGCGGGGCGGGCGCGCCGGACGCGTTCCCGGGGGACGAGCCGCGCCTGTTCGCCATCCTGCGCGAGGCGTACGGCCTGCCGGAGGACGCGCCGCCCGCCGCGTACCGGAGGCTGGCCGAGGCGTGGCGGCCCTACCGCTCCTGGGCCTCCTTCGTGTTCCGGGCCTCGACCTACGGCGTCATGGACGACTGAGCACCCCGCACGGCCTGCGGCGCGGAGTCCCGCGTCCGCGCCGGCGAGCGCCGGTAGAGGATCGCGCGGGCGGCCACCACGACGCAGACGGCGCCGAGCAGCAGCCCCCAGGTGATGTCGGTGAGGAAGTGCATGCCGCGGTACAGCCGGGAGAAGGCGACGGCGAGCGGGGCGGCGATGCCGACCACCCAGATCACCACCTGGAGCGCCCGGTTGCGGACGTGCGTGGCCAGGACGAGCGCGACCCCGCAGTAGAACGCGACGGCGGCGCTGACGTGCCCCGACGGGAAGCTGGAGGTGGGCGGGGCCGGGTCGAGGTGCTCCACCGGCGGCCGGTGCCGCCCGACGATCTCGGTCACGGCCAGGAAGACGAGCGACTGGCTCCAGACCGCCGCGACGAGGAAGACCGACTCGCGCCAGCGCCCGTACGCGAGCCGGAAGAGGATCACGGCGATCGCGGTGAGCGCCACGATGTACGGGGTGTCCGACAGGCTGCTGCCGAAGTCGGTGAGCGTGTTCCCCAGCGAGGTGCGGTCGGCGGCCAGGGCCCGGCTCACACCCGCCTCGCCGGTCGGCACGGCGAGGATCAGCTCGCCCACGCCGTAGGTCACGCCCGCCAGCAGGAGCAGCGGGAGTAAGAGCGTCAGCGCGTAGTGCTTCACGTGCTCAGTTCTTGTGGTCATGGGTCACCTTCACCTGTTCGGGTTCCACTCCCTCGGTCAGCGGCGAGACGGGCCTGCGGCCCTCCTCGCGCCGCCACGTCTCGAATCCCGCCGCGGTGGCCGCGACCACCGCGACGCCCAGCACGATCCCCGCCACCACGTCGCTCACCCAGTGCACGCCGAGCGCGATCCTCGTGTAGCCGACCGACAGCACGAGGAACCAGGCGACGCACCAGGCCACCCACCGTCCCCAGCGGGGCAGGTGCGGCAGCAGGAGAAGGACGACCACTCCGGCGCCGAGCGTCACGTTGACCGCGTGCCCCGACGGGAAGGAGTCGCCCGGCGCGAGCGCGACGGGGTCGGGAAGGTGCGGCCTGGCCCGGGCGACGACGATCTTGAGCGCGAGGCCGAGCAGCCCGCCCACGGTCACGGTGGTGACCGCCCAGACGGCCAGCCGCGGCGCACCCTTGTACAGCAGCCAGGCGGCGTACGCGATGACCGCGATCCGCCACGGCCAGGGCCCGAACAGATCCGTCCACACGATGAGCAGCCTGGTCACGCCCGGATGAGCCAGCGCGTACTCGTGCAGGTCCGCGGCGACTCCCGCGTCGAGCCCGTTGAGGGGCATCTTGGCCACGACGAGCAGCAGGCCGAACGGGACCATGACCAGCGCCACGGCGAGGCTGGCGAGCGTCAGGCGCAGCCCCAGGCGGCTGTCGCCGTCGGCGCGGGCCTTGCGCTGGTGAAGCGTCATGGTTGCGGCTCTTTCTGCGAGATGCGTTCGCGGTCGGCTACCCCGGCGGCCGGAGATGATTCCTCGTCTGAACGACGGCGGCGAGGGTAGTCGGGGTGGCATGTCCCCCACCGTGGCGGTCGTCGCGCACCGCAAGAAGACCCTGGGCGCGGGCCTGGACCGGCTCCGCGTGCTCATCACCGAACAGAACGTGGGCGATCTCCTCTGGTACGAGGTGCCCAAGAGCAGGAAGGCGCCGAAGAAGGTCCGCCAGGCGCTCAAGCAGGGCGCCGACCTGGTGTTCGTCTGGGGCGGCGACGGCATGGTGCAGCGCTGCTCCGACGCGATGGCCGGCACCGGCGTGCCCATGGCGATCCTCCCCGCGGGGACCGCGAACCTGTTCGCCACCAACCTCGGCATCCCCGTCGACCTGGAGGAGTCGGTGCGGATCGGCTTCCACGGCCGGCGGGAGAAGCTGGACCTGGGGCTGCTGAACGGGGAGCACTTCGCGGTCATGGCGGGCGCCGGGTTCGAGGCCGAGATGATCGCCGACGCCGACGGGCAGGCCAAGAGACGGCTCGGCAAGCTCAGCTACGTCAAGGCGGCCGTCCGGCACGTCGGCGGGCCGCTGGTGCCGATGAAGATCAAGGTGGACGGGACGACCTGGTTCGAGGGCGACGCGAGCTGCCTGCTCCTGGGCAACGTGAGCAGGATCGCCGGCGGCATCGACGCGTTCGACGACGCCCGGCCGGACGACGGCTGGCTGGAGGTGGGCGTCTCCACCGCCAAGGGGCCGATCCAGTGGGCCCGGGTGCTCGGCAAGATGGCCGCGGGCCGCTCCGACGACTCCCCGTTCGTCCGGATCACGCGCGCCAGGAAGGTGTCCGCCCGGTTCGGCGCGCCGCTGACGTACGAGCTGGACGGCGGGGAGCGCGAGGCCACCACCCGGCTCAAGGCCGAGGCCGTCCCCGGAGCGCTCACCCTCTGCTTACCGGAGACGGCGACGATCTAGGGCGAGGTGAGAACTTCTGCTCCCCTTCGGCCATCCAACCGTGCATGATCCGAAACACGATGACCCGTACCGCGCTGGCGACGCTGGTGACGGCCGGCCTGACGCTGGGCGCCCTCGCGCCCGCCGCCCACGCCGCCACCTCCGGCACCACGTTCGGCCCCGCGGGCTACGGGGGCGTGAAGCTGGGGATGAGCGCCAAGGCCGCCCAGGCCACCGGCAAGATCTCCCACAAGAAGGGGCTGGACTCCCCCTCCTGCACCGGATGGCAGCTCAAGGCGCATCCGACCGGCAGCGACGGCGTCGGGCTCTACATCTCCAAGAAGCACGGCGTCGCGATGATCTTCGCCTCGAAGGGCGTCAAGACGCCGGCGGGCATCGGTCTGGGCTCCACCTACAAGCAGATCAAGAAGGCCTACCCCAAGGTGAAGACGGCCGCGAGCGGCTACCCGTACGTGGACGTCCCCGGCGTCACGGGGGCCTACTACTCGTTCCTCCTCCAGAAGGGCAAGGTGTACGAGATGGCGCTGGCGCTCCACAAGCAGGACTGCGCCAACTGACCGTCAGCATGACGTGACAGGCCACCGCGGCGGCCGACCTCGCGCTCCACCGCCGCGGCCCGGAACGACTTCCTCCGTCTGCACGCCGAGCCGGACCGACCAGATCTTCGTTACGCTTCCGTGACCGGAAAATGGGTGACAGGGGCCCGTGGAGCGGGCATGGTAGATCGCGAAGTCCAGCAGAGGGCTTTGACTACGCGAGAACCAAGGCGTGCCTCTGCATGGGCTTTTTTCCATGGACGAGGCCGCCCCGCCCATCTGGGAGCAGCAGTGTCCGTCCTCACCGTCGCATTCGAGCAGCTCACCGCCGAGGAACTCCTGGCCGGCCTGGCCGACCCGCAGACTTCCGACCTGCACGCCGCGCGCATTCGCGAGCGCCTGGTGGAGATGCATGAGGGCCTGGTGACCGAGGTCACCCGCCGTTACCGCTACCGCGGCGAGCCCATGGACGACTTGCGTCAGGCCGCCTACGTCGGCCTGATGAAGGCCATCAACGGCTACGACCCCACGCTCGGTCACGAGTTCCGCGGATACGCCATGATCACCGTGCTGGGCGAGGTCAAGCGGCACTTCCGCGACCGCACGTGGGCCATCCGGGTGCCGCGCGTCTACCAGGAACGCCGCATCGAGCTCAACAAGGCCACGGCCGAGCTGACCCAGGTCCTCGGTCACTCGCCGACCGTGTCCGAGCTGGCCGCCAAGCTGGGGATCTCCGAGGAGGAAGTCCTGCTGGCCATGGAGGCCTCCACCGCCTACTCGGCGCTGTCGCTGGACGCCCCGGTCGGCGGCGCCGACGACGACGCCGCCGAGCTGAGCGACTTCCTGCCCGCGCAGGACGACTCCCTCGACACCCTGCTCGACCGGCACTCGATCAAGCCGCTCATCGACGCCCTGCCGGCCAGGGAGAAGAACATCCTGCTGATGCGCTTCTACGGCAACATGACCCAGTCGGAGATCGCCAAGGAGTTCGGCATCTCGCAGATGCACGTCTCGCGCATCCTCCGCGCCGTGCTCAACAAGCTCCGCACCGCGCTGACCGACTGACCGCCCGGGGCGGCTGTGTCACGTGCCGGTGAGCCCTCCGGTCTCCAGCAGCCGCCCCCCGGACAGCTCCAGCCAGCGGTCCACCCCGATCTCCGCGAGGAACCGCTCGTCGTGGCTGACCACCACGAACGCCCCCTCGTAGGCGCCGAGCGCGCTCTCCAGCTGGCCCACACTGACCAGGTCGAGGTTGTTGGTGGGCTCGTCGAGCAGCAGGAGCTGAGGCGCCGGCTCCGCGAACAGCACGCAGGCCAGCGTGGCGCGCAGCCGTTCGCCGCCCGACAGCACCCCGACCGGCAGGTGCGCGCGGGGGCCCCGGAACAGGAAGCGGGCCAGCAGGTTCATCCGCTCCGCCTCCGGCATGTCCGGGGCGGACGCGGCCAGGTTCTCCGCCACGGTGCGCCCGACGTCGAGCAGGTCGAGCCGCTGCGACAGATGGGCCACCCGGCCGTCGGCGCGCCTGGTCGTGCCCCCGTCGGGCTCCACCTCGCCGCTGATCAGGCGCAGCAGGGTGGACTTGCCGGCGCCGTTGGGGCCGGTCAGGGCGATGCGCTCGGGTCCGCGGATCGTCAGGTCGACGCCGGGCTCGGCGAACAGGCCGCGTGCCCGCAGGTGCTCGCCGAGGAAGACCGTGCGGCCGGCGGGGACGTTGGTGTCGGGCAGCCGGAGCACGATCTTCTGGTCGTCGCGCAGGTCACGCTCCGCCTGGTCGAGGCGGGCCCTGGCGTCGCCGACCCGCGCGGCGTGCGTCTGGCCCGCCCGCCCGGCCGACTCCTGGGCGCCCCGTTTCATGTTCCCGGCGAAGATGCGCGGCAGGCCGGCGTTCTTGAGGTTGCGGGCCGCGTTGCTCGCCCGCCGCTCGGCCCGCTCGCGGGCCTGCTGCATCTCCCGCTTCTCGCGCTTGAGCTCCTGCTCGGCGCTGCGCACGCTCCGCTCGGCGGCCTCCTGCTCGGTGCGTACGGCCTCCTCGTACGCCGTGAAGTCGCCGCCGTAGAAGCGGACCTCGCCCCGGTCGAGCTCGGCGATGCGGTCCATGCGGTCGAGCAGCGCCCGGTCGTGGCTGACCACGAGCAGGCAGCCGTTCCAGTCGCCGAGCACGTCGTACAGCCTGCGACGGGCGCCGAGGTCGAGGTTGTTCGTGGGCTCGTCGAGCAGCAGGACGTCGGGCCGCCTGAGGAGCTGCGCGGCCAGGCCCAGCGACACGACCTGCCCGCCGCTCAGCGTGCGCAGCGGGCGCGCGAACTCCAGGTGGCCGAGCCCGAGCCGGTCGAGCTGGGCCCGGGTGCGCTCCTCGATGTCCCAGTCGTTGCCGATCGTGGTGAAGTGCTCCTCGCCGGCGTCGCCTGACTCGATGGCGTCCAGCGCGGCGATCACCGGGGCGATCCCGAGGACTTCCGCCACGGTCAGGTCCCCGGCCTGGTCGCCCGTCAGCGGCAGGCTCTGGGGCAGGTAGCCGAGCACGCCGTCGACGGACACGCTGCCGCCCCCGGGCCGGTACTCGCCGGCGATCAGCTTGAGCAGCGTGCTCTTGCCCGCGCCGTTCGGGGCGACGAGGCCCGTCCGGCCGGCGCCCACGGTGAAGGAGAGGTCGCTGAAGACGGGCGTGTCGTCAGGCCAGGAGAAGGACAGGTTGGAGCAGATGATGAACGCGTCGGACATGCGGGAGACCTCGTGCATACGTGGTCCGGGCGTGCCGGAGCAGCCCGGCGAAAGGGACAGGGAAAACGACGATCAAGGCCACGCCGGCGGCGGGCATACGCGCCTGCCGGGGCCGATCAACCTCCGGTATCACCCGGAGATGTCGTCGTCACCTGCCATGTCTGCTCTCCTCGATTCCGATCCCAACCGTTCCACACCCTAGCAGCCACCCACGGCCCGACCACAAGGCCATTTCGTACGGCTCCGCCGGCGTACTCCCCGACCCCGACGGTGTGCTCCGCGCACGATGGCTCCCCTGGCGTACCTCACAATGAAGGGGATGTCACCTCATCCCCTCGCGCGGGCCACCGCCTCCCTCCATGGCCTGGCCCTCGGCGACGCCTTCGGTTCCCAGTTCTTCGTCCCCGCCCATCGCCACGCCCTTTCCGCTCGTCTTCTTCCACCCGGCCCATGGCAGTGGACGGACGACACCGAGATGGCCTGCTCCGTCTACCGCGTCCTTTACGACCATGGCGCCATCGACCAGGACAAGCTCGCCGCGAGCTTCGCCGCCCGCCATGACTTCGACCGAGGGTACGGCCCGGCCACCAACCGGATGCTCCGGCTGGTCCGTGAAGGAGGCGACTGGCGGAGGCTCTCGGCCGAGCTGTTCGACGGCAAGGGCTCCTGGGGCAACGGTGCCGCGATGCGCGTGGCACCGCTCGGCGCCTGGTTCGCCGGCGACCTGGCGCACGTCGCCCGGCAGGCGGCCCTGTCGGCTCAGGTCACCCACACGCATCCCGAAGCGGTGGCCGGCGCCGTGGCCGTCGCCGTGGCCGCAGCCGTGACCGTCCAGGAGCCCGACCTCCCCGCCGGGCGTTTCCTCGATCGGATCAGGGAGCACGTACCCGCGAGCATGGTCCACGACGGCATCGGCGAGGCCCGGCAACTCCTCACCATCAGCGACCCCGCACTCGCCGCCCGGATGCTCGGGAACGGGCGGCAGGTCTCCGCACATGACACGGTCCCGTTCACCCTCTGGGTGGCGGCCCGCGAACGCCACGACTTCACAGCGGCCATGTGGACCACCGCGACGGCCGGCGGCGACGTCGACACCACGTGCGCCATCGTCGGCGGCATCGTCGCGGCCGCCTCGGGCGCCCACCTGCCGCCGGAGTGGAGAGCACGATGCGAACCACTACCGGACTGGGCAGGCTCACCGCCGCTCGGCGCAGGTTAATCCGCCGGCCCGGACGCCGGGCCCGGTCAGGCCGTACTGCGGTCGCAGTAGCGCGGATGGGTACCCCGGGATGAGGGAAATCGCCCAGGTCAGACCTACCTTTCAAAGCTGCGTACGGTGACCTGGCTGAGACGGGAGCTGCTCTCCCGCCCCTATGTGGCCGAAACGATCCTGGCCGGGTGCGTGTATGCGATCACGCTGCTGGCGCGGGGCGCGCCCCCTCCGCCGGGGGTGGAATGGCATGCCCGGATTCAGCCCCTCACCGCTGACGACATCGCACTGGCTTCGGTCGTCTGCGGCGCTCTGATCTTCCGGCGGCGTTGGCCCCGCGCCGTTCTCGCCGTCACGGTCACCGGGTTCGCCGCCTACGCCATGACCGACGGCGGGCGGAGCCTGTTGAGCGGTTCCCCGGCGGCGGCGAGCTCACCTCCGACCAGCGCAAGATCCTCGACTATGCCGTCGAGAACTCCGGCTCCGCCCGGATCGAGCTCGCCGCCGAGGGTGGCTCGATGGCCGCCTCCCCCTTCATCCTGAACAGCGACGCGACCGTCATCGGCATGGGCGGCTTCATCGGCATCGACGACGCTCCGACCGTTCAGCAGCTGAAGGGCTGGACGAGCTCCGGGCACCTGCGCTTCGTCCTGGGATCCGGTGGGGGTGGCGTCAGCGCCATGATGGGCGGGACGAGCGCGCACCGCTCGCAATGGATCAAGGAGAACTGCACCGAGGTCCCCGCCGCCGCGTATGGAGGAAGTCCCACCGCGCCGGGCAGTCCGACAACCGGCGGCCTGATGATGGGCGGCACCACTCTCTACGACTGCGCCGCGAAGCACTGACGACGGTGCAGCCGGTACGGCAGGTGCTGTGACCGGCATGTGCGCCTCCTTCGCGAGGCGCCCGGCGCCGGCTGCAAGACTGGTTGGACATCCGAAGGAGGTCGCCCATGACCCGCCCCGACAACGCGAAGATCGCCATAACCGGGGCCACCGGCCGCATCGGCGGCCGGATCGCCCGCAGGGTGGCGGCGGCCGGGGCGGCGCAGCGCATGGCGGTGCCGCATCCGGACCGCGCCCCTCAGCTACCCGGCGCGACCACGGCCCGCTGCGCGTACGGTGACCGCGACGCCGCCCGCGCGCTGGAAGGCATCGAGGTGGTCTTCATGATCTCGGCCCCGGAGTCGCCCGACCGCCTGAGCCGGCACCTGGCGTTCGTGGACGCCGCCGCGGAAGCCGGGGTACGGCACGTGGTGTACCTGTCGTTCTTCGGCGCCGCGCCGGACGCCGTCTTCACCCTCGCCCGTGATCACTGGGCGACCGAGGAGCACATCCGTGACAGCGGCCTGTCCTTCACCTTCCTGCGCGACAACCTCTACGCCGACTTCATGCCCGCGCTCGTGGGCCAGGACGGCGTCATCCGCGGCCCGGCGGGCGAGGGCCGGGCCGCGGTCGTGGCCCAGGACGACATCGCCGACGCCGCCACCCAGGTGCTGCTGAACGCCACCGGGCACGAGGGCCGCACGTACGACATGACGGGCCCGAGGTCGCTGTCCATGGCGGAGATCGCCGCGATCCTGTCGGAGACCACCGGCCGCTCGATCACCTACCAACCGGAGACCGTGGAGGACGCCTATCGTTCACGCGCCTCCTACGGCGCGCCTGAGTGGCAGGTCGACGCGTGGGTGTCGACCTACACCGCCATCGCGGCGGGGCAACTGGACGGCGTGAGCGACGACATCCCGCGTCTGACCGGGCACGCCGCCACTCCCCTGGCCGACGTCGTTCCTTAGCAGGCCGACGTCGTTCCTCAGAAGGCCGACGTCGTTCCTCAGAAGGCCGACGTCGTTCCTCAGAAGCAGGTGATGCCGGTCGGGCCGGGCGTGGACGGGCCGTTGGCCTGGAAGCCGAAGGTGGCCGACGCGCCCGGCGCCAGGCTCGCGGCCCAGCTCGGCGCCTTGACCGTCCAGGCGGCACCCGACGACGTGATGGTGGAGCTCCAGGCGTTGGTCAGGGTCACGCCGGCCGGCATGGTCCACGTGACCGTCCAGTTGTTCAAGGTCGTGGTCCCCGTGTTCCGCACGGTGCCGTTGGCCGTGAAGCCGCCCTGCCAGACGTTGGCGACCTGGTAGTCCACGCCGCAGGAGCCGCCGGTGCCGCCGGTGGTCGTGGAGGTCGGAGTGGCGGTGGGCGTGGGGGTGGGGGTGGCGGTGGGGGTGGGCGTGGAGGTCGGGCCGTCCGAGGTGGTGTAGCCGACCTTGGTGTACGGCGTGCCGCACTGCGGGTCGCAGGCCGGCGGAAGCGCGAAGCTGTACACGCGTCCGCCGTTGATCAGCGTGTCCGTGACGTCGCGCACCCGGATCTGGAACCGGCTCGCCCCCGACGTGGTCCCGCCGATGACGTACGACTGACCCATGTCGCCGTTCATCTGAGCCGTCCGCCACGCTCCGTCGGCGAAGTACTCGACGCCGTGAATGCCGTTGGCCAGGTGCGAGACGGAGATAGCGGGCCACCACACCTGGGCGGACCGCAGGAACCCGATGCCGATGTCGCCGCTGTAGTTCGGCGCGGGGACGAACGACCAGGTGACGCGCCGGTTGTTCCAATGGCCGGGATACATGTCCCCGACCGTGGCGCCGTTCTTCACGAACCGGTTGAGCGAGTCCTTGGCCAGGTCCAGGTGGTACGGGTCGTCGCGGCACCAGGCGTTGGAGTCGCCGCAACTGTCGGCGACCAGCATGGTGAGCTTCGCGCCCTTGTAGGCGTCGGCGACCCAGGAGCCGTTGCGGCAGAACGGCTGGTTCTGCGCGCCGTCGTTGGTGCCGGTGCAGAGGTCGCCGATCTCTGCCTGCACGTAGCGGCCGCAGTTCAGCCCGTTGTTCCACAACCCGGCCTTGCTGAGGTTCGCCCCCGTCAACGGCCGCGGGTAGAAGCTGTAGTCGCCGGGCGTGTTGTAGACGTTGAGCGCCACGAAGTCCGGTGAGTCGAGATTCGCCTGCGGCACTCCGCAGCCGCCGTACGGCGCGCCGAGTCCGTCGAAGTAGGTGGCGTTACCCGTCACGGGGCCGGGCGGGTCGCCGGCCGCGCCGGCGGGCTGTTGCGTCAAGGGCACCAGGCCGCCCAGCGCGACCAGGAGACCGGGAAGCAGGAGGGCGAGCAACCGGCGACGGGCGTGACTCATCGGACCCCCTCGATCGGAAAGGTTCGCGAGAACGAACCTCTCCGCAGAGCGCCGGCCGGTCAAGCAGGGGTACGCGCGAGCTGGGCTTACACGCCGACAGAACTGAAACTTTCAGCACTCACCGGAAATCCGCCCACCCGAGACGACCGCGATGCCCACACCGGCGGCGAGGCAGAGCGGCGGTCCCGGCAGTTGTAAGGTATTGCGGCATGGGGGCATGGGAAGGGATGAGCCCTGACCTCATGGGGAGACAGGGCGCGCCCGGCGACGGGAGAGCGGGATCTCCCGCCCCCGCGTGGCAAGCCCCCACCGACATCGAACGGGGTTTGTACGAAGCCAAGATGCGGGGCGACTGGGCTGCGTACTTCGACGTCCTCGCCACCGCGAACCTCTATCACCCGATGTCGCGCGCCAGGGCCGATGCCCAACCCGGCTGGGTCAGCTACACCCCCACGTTCTGGGGCCCGCGGCCCGGCGTCAAGGCCCTTGCCTTCCTCACCGACGGGATGCTCCCGGCACCCGCGCCCGACCCGGTCTTCTTCCAAGACGACCTGGGCGAGCTGGCCCGGAACTGGCCCCAGGACGACGAGTGGCTGGCCGTCAACCCCGGCAGCCCCTGCGAAGCGTTCTTCCCCGCGACCGCCGCCCATCGGCTGACGTGGCGCCGGCACGCCGACCGGATGCCCCACCCTCGCCGAAACGAACTGCGCACGCTATGGACCGGAGGCCCGCTGCACGGCCCGGTCGCTCACGGCCTCGCCTGCGGGGCTCTCCTCTGCGTGAGCAACGCCTCACTCTGGAACGCGATGGGCTGGCACGGCACCGGCTACGTCCGCGAGAGGAAACGCCTCAAGGAGTGGTGGGACATCACCAGCCGCGAGGAGTGGCTGCCGGTCCAGGAGGACCTTCTCAACGGCCGGATGAGCAGCCCGTTCTGGGGGCTGGTCCTGCGGGTACGCAGTGTCCTCGCCCGCGACTTCGGCGGCATGGTCGAGGTGGATCACTGGCGCCAGGCGACCACGCGCGTCATACGGAACAGCGCCGCGGAGAAGGACACCGCCTCCGACGGGGTCACCATGAGCGACTCCGAGACGGAGGCCCAGGTCGCCGGAGCGCAACGCCTCATCGGGCGGATCATCCGATACGAGGCGCGATTTCGTGCAGACGGCCTCCTCGCCGAGGGCAGATTCGTCCACACGGTGGAGGCATGGGACTACGGACGGGCTTCCAAGATGGCCCGGTGGGGACTCGGCGCCCGCTACTGCGACCTGGCGGAGGCCGAACGGGCCGTTCTCCGCGCCGGAAGGCTCAGCCAGATCAACTACCGATCATGGGAAGAGTTCTCGGCCGCCTACGTTCTGGGACGTTGCCTCCATTTCGACGAGGAGGAGTTCGGCGACTGGTACGTGCAGATGCTCAACGCACACAGAATCCTGACGAGCGACCCGAACAGCCCCTGGCTCAACATCCCCTTCAGATGATCGGGCCCGAAATCGGCGATCGGCGACAGACAAGATCGACTATGCTGGTTCGTCCCCCCCGCCTGTGCCCCCGGGAGTCCTGGTGAAGAGGCCCCACCCGAAGTCGCCGTTCGCCGTCGACCCCGTCCTGATCGTCGGCACGGGCCTGTCCGTGCTGCTCGGCGTGATCTTCTACGTCCGCGAGGACACCGCGCAGGCGCTCGGCACCGTCGCCGGGCTCATCGGCGGCGTCATCACCCTGCAGATCCAGTCGCTGATCCAGGACAGGCGCCGGGTCGAGCACGAGACCAGAGTCGGCCAGATGGTCTCCACGATCGACAGGATTCCGTGGATGACCGACCTCATGGAGCCGATGCTGCGAGCGGCCAAGCACGTCGAGCGCCATTACAAGGGGACGCCCGCCGAGGACGCCTGCCGTGCCGCCTTCGAGGAGTGCCTGCGGACCCTCGCCGACCTCGAACGCGGCCACTTCCGCACGCCGTACGGCGACAACGAGGTCTTCCTGCGCCTCATCGCGCAGGCACGCGAGCACATCTGCGTCACCAGCGTCCCCGCCGTTGACCTCACGTGGTGGCGCCAGCCGGTCGGCAGGCAGTACTGGCGGGCCCAGCTGGACGCGCTGGCGCGCGGTGTGAAGATCCGACGGGTGTTCATCTACCACGAGTGGACGGACGACCTCGACGCGCTGGCCCGCGAGCAGCTGGCGGCCGGGGTCCAGGTGCGCCGCGTTCAGGTGGACCGCCTGCCCCCGCCGATGCGCGTCATCACCGGGCTGTGGGACGGGGCGTGCGGGCACGAGCTCAGCTACACGGCGGCGGGCGAGGCGGTGCACGACACGTTCACGGTCTCGCCTCCGGATCTGGAACGCCTGATGCGCCAGTTCGAGATGATCGAGCGGAGCGCGGTCGAGCTGGACGACGAGCCGCGTCCGACTGCCGATCCCGTCGCCTGAGGCCGCCGGCGGTCAGCACCGCCAGAGCGGCCCAGAGCAGCCCGAACGCCGCCCACCGGCTGCCCGGCATCGACTCCTTGAAGACCAGCAGACCGACCAGGAACTGCACGATGGGCTCGATGTACTGCAGCATGCCGGTCAGGCTGAGCGGGATCCTCGTGGCGGCGGCGCTGAACAGCAGCATCGGCGCCGTCATCACGAAGCCGGCGCCGATGCCGAGCAGGGTGTTGACCGCCGACACGTGCCCGAACGTGGCCTGGCCGGTCGCCTGCAGCCACACCGTGTACACCAGGGCGAGCGGGAACACCACGGCCGTCTCCACCATCAGCCCCTCGACGGCCCCGGCGCCCACCCGCTTCTTGATCATGCCGTAGCCGCCGAAGGTGACCGCCAGGCCGACCGCGATCCACGGCGGACCGCCGTACCCGATCGTGAGGACGAGCACGGCGGCGGCACCCAGCCCGATGGCCGTCCACTGGCGGACGCTCAGCCGCTCGCCGAAGACCGCCACCCCCAGCGTGACGCTGACCAGCGGCGTGATGAAGTAGCCGAGCGAGGCGTCGACGACGTGCCCGTTCATCGTGGCCCAGATGAACAGGGCCCAGTTGATCGAGGTCAGCGCGCTGGCCAGGGCGAGCAGGAGCAGGTCGCGCGGGCGGCGCAGGAGCGCGGCCACCTGACGGCGGCGGCCCGTCGCGAGCACCAGCAGGGCGATCGCCACCGGCGACCACAGCACGCGCAGGGCCAGGACCTCAAGTGAGCCGGTGGGCTCCACCAGCGGCCAGTAGAGGGCGGACAGACCCCACAGGACGTAGGCCGCCACACCCAGCAGGACACCACGACGGGCAACGGACATCTGATCAACCTACGCGGTCCCGTAGCCGCATCGTGAACCTCATCGATCGGGCTCGGGGGCGGAGGTCACCCTCGCCGAAGCCGAAATGGACACCCCTCCTGTCGACATATGATCCTTTCAAGTGATATCTGCACGATCGTCGGAAAGGCCGCCATGCCCCACCCCCTCAGCCGGCGGTCCGCCCTGCTGGGCACCGCGGCCGTGGCTGGCCTCGCTCTGTGGGACAACAGACCGGCCGAGGCGGTCGGCACCACCGCATTCGGCACCACAGCGTTCAACACCGCCGCGATCAACGCCGCCGCGTTCGACGCCGCGCGTGAGCGGTGGGTGAGCCTGCTGGCCGGCGGATCGTACGACGCCGCCTACACCGACAAGACCCAGGCGATCGAGGGCTCGGCCAACGCGGTGCTGCGCAAGCTGCAGCCCGTCCCCGGTCGCCCGAGCCTGTGGCGCGACCTGCCGCTCGACGACCCCCGGACGGGCAACTTCAACCGCTCCTACAACCGCATGCGCACACTGGCGCTGGGCTGGGCCACGCCGGGCACCGCCATGCACGGGGACAGGCAGGTCGCCGAGACCGCGGTCAGCGCGCTGGACTTCCTGTACGAGCACGCCTACCACGAAGGGCTCGACCGGCGGGGCAGCAACTGGTACTGGTGGGAGATCGGCGTCCCCCGCTCGCTGACCGAAGCCTGCGCCCTGCTGTACGACGGCCTGCCCAAGGACCGCCTGGAGCGCTGGCTGCGCCCCTTACGCCGCTGGTGCCCCGACCCGGAGCGCCGCGTCAGCCACCCCGGCGTCGTCGAGACCGGCGCCAACCGGGCCGGCAAGGCCATGGCGGTGGCGATGCGCGGATTGCTCACCCACGACGCGCGCCTCATCACGCGGGCCGGGGACGCGGTCTCCGACCTGTTGCGGCCGACCGCGGGACCGGGCGACGGCTTCTACCGTGACGGGTCGTTCATCCAGCACGACGTGTACCCCTACACCGGCAGCTACGGCGTGGACTACCTGGAGAGCGTGGCCAAGCTCATCGCCATGCTCGCGAGGTCACCGTGGGAGATCACCGGCATCGGGAACGTCTACGACATCGTGGACCGCTCGTTCGCGCCGTTCATCTTCGACGGGCTGATGATGGACTGCGTACGCGGCCGGCAGATCTCGGTGCAGGGCCACCGCGACTACCACTCGGGGCAGAAGACGGTCGAGGCCGTCCTCACCCTGCTGGAGGCGGCGCCGGAACGCTATGCGCGGCGCTGGCGACCACTGGTGAAGGGCTGGCTCACCCGCAACCAGGCCTTCCCCTACGACACGCTCGCGCCGCTGGCGAGCGTCGCACGGGCCAAGGCCCTGCTGGAGGACCCGTCGGTGCCGGTCGGCCCGCGTACGACGGGCACGTACGTCTTCGCCGACATGGACCGGGTCGTGCACCGCCGCCCCACCTGGGCCTACGCGATCGCGATGAGCTCGGAGCGCATCGGCGCGGCCGAGGCCATGAACCAGGAGAACCTGCACGGCTGGTACACCGGCGACGGCATGACCTACCTCTACACCGGCGACCTCACCCACTGGAACGACGACCTGTGGCCCACGATCGACCCGTACCGGCTGCCGGGCACGACGGTCGACACCCGCAGGCGCGCCGCTCTCACGCACGGCAAGCGTCGCCTGCCGCCCACCCCGTGGGCGGGCGGCGTGGCGCTTGACGGCGAGTACGGCGTGGCGGCCATGAAGCTGATCGCCGACGGCTCCTCGCTGCGGGCCAAGAAGGCGTGGTTCCTCCTCGACGACGCGGTGATCGCCCTCGGTACCGGCATCTCCGCCTCCGACGGCCGCCGCATCGAGACCGTCGTGGAGAACCGCAACACCCACGACGGGCATCCGCCGCTGACCCGGGGCGACGGCTGGGTCCACCTGTCGGGTACGGCCGGCTACGCGCTGCTCGACGGCGTCGAGGCGAAGGTGGTCCGCGAGAAGCGCACCGGCCGCTGGCGGGACATCGACCAGGGCGCCACCACCGGAGGCGACAAGACCCCCGTCACCAGGCACTACACGACGATCCTCGTCGACCACGGCGTCGATCCGCACAAGGCGCGCTACGCCTATGCCGTACTGCCCGACGCCTCCATCGCGCAGACCGCGGCTTACGGCGGGCGGGTCGAGATCCTCGCCAACTCCGGAGCGGTGCAGGCCGTCTCCCGCGACGACGTGCTCGCCGCCGTCTTCTGGCGCGCGGGGACCGTCGAGACCGCGGACGGACCGCTCGCCGCCGACGGCCCCTGCACGCTGCTGATCCGCCGCGACCACAAGCGGGTACGGCTCGCGGTCTCCGACCCGTCGAGGACCGCCGACGAGGTGAAGATCACGCTGCCCTGGCCGGTGAGATCGGTCAAGGAAGGCGACCGCGGCGTCCGCAAGGCCAAGAAGGCGGTCAAGGTGAAGGTCGGCGGCAGCCGCGGCCACGCCCGCACCGCGGTGGTGCGCGTCTGACCCTCCGGGCAAGGACGCACCAGGTACAAGGTCAGGTCAGGTCCACAGCCACCTCCAGGCGCAGGTAAGCGTCGATCCAGGCCCGCTCGACCGCCTCGTCGGAGTCGCGGGTGCGCGTCGCCGCGAAGGCCGTGACGGCCTGGGCGATGCGGTGCAGCCCGAGCACGGTCAACCGCTGCGCCGCGGCGGCGAGCCGGTCGTCGTAGGTCGGCGGCAGGTGGGACAAGCCGTGATGGGCCACTTCGGCGAGCAGTCCCCGGGTGTCGATCAGGGCCGCGGTCAGCGGTTCGTGCCGGGCGTCCGCGGCGGCCATGAGCCGGCCGCCTGCGTCGGCAGGCTGCAGGTCGGGGACGACGACCCGGCCGCCGACCGCCAGACCGACCGGTTCGATGACGACACCGCCCGCGGTCCGCCCGACCACGCCGCTGACGAAACGCAGCTCGCCCTCCTCACCGGCGAGCACGGCGGCCAGCGAGTCGAGGCGTCCGGGAGCGGCGCCGGTGTGAACGGCCCGCACCGTGGCGGTGTTACCCGCCCGGTCGACGATGACAGCGTCGAGGCGCTGGTCTCCGGGGGCGTAGGCGACGGCCTCCACCCGCGCGACGGCGACGGCCCGGACCAGCTCCGCCTCCACCCTCGGGCGGATGGGCCGGAGCGTGAGGGCGTCGAGTTCACGGCTGAGCGCGGCGAAGTCCGTCACCAGCAGAGACGGCGGCAGCTCATCCCAGTCGCCCCGTGACGGGCTGACCGTCGTCCTGGAGATCCGGCCGGTGGCCAGCCGCACCGTACGGCTGGCGCTGCGGACGGCGGACTCCGTGACCAGGTTGCCGGTGGCCAGAGCGGCCAGCGTGGAGCCGGCGATCCGCCGCCGGGCCGGCGCCACCCCGTCGTCGTCGCCGTCCCACTGGCGGCGGAGGACCAGCACCATGGCACTGTCGCCGTGGGCCAGGTAGACCTCGGCGATCCGCTGGTCGCCCAGACCGCGGATCCGGCAACCCAGGCTCTCCAGCCGGGCCCGGCGCAACGGGGTCTCGGCGGCCTCGGCGGTGCCGAGCACGCTGCTGCGCAGGGTGGCGTCCGGCCGCGTCACCGCCCGGTGCCGGGCGTGCAGCTCGGCGACGTGGCTCGCGAGCAGCTCGGGACGGTAGTGAGCGCTCCGGTCGTGATAGGCGGCCAGTTGCTCGGCGAGGTCGCCGACGGCCAGCAGCGGCCAGCGCGACCCGGCGGCGTCCAGCCGGCGCCGCACGTCGGCGATGGTGGCCTCAAGGCCCTGACCGAGATGCGCCGCGCCCTCACGCAGGACCGTGCCGGCCAGCGCCAGGGCCGGCTCCAGCCCGGAACCGGCACCGGCGCCGGCCTCGCCGCCGACGTCGACGCGCACCTCGGGGACGCCGGGGTGCAGCTCGTCGGCGGCCCGGAACGCCCACACCGCCAGGGCGACGACGTCATCGCGGGTACCGGCGACGGCGTCGGTGTGGACGAACCCGAGGTCGCCGGGGACCAGGAAGCGCACGGTCGCGGCGGCCAGCTCGACCTGCGGCACCGGATCGGCGGAGGTGGCGCGGCGGACCCGCGCGGTGAATCCGGCTCGCTCCGTACGGCGAGCGGCGGCCACCAGGCGGGCACCGATCCTGGCGGTGAGCTCGTCGTCGGTCACCTGCCCCGGTGACCAGGGCAGGGGCTCCGGGGCAGGCTCAGCGGGCAGCCGTTGGTAGGCGAGGACCACCCCGACGACGTGCCGGCAGACGCCGGTGGCGCCGCAGGTGCAGCGGGCCACGTCGAGGCCGCCGGGAGGCAGGGCCGCGGCCACGCCGTCGGGGAAGCTGCCGTGCACGGTGCCGTCAGCGTCGGTCCGGAGCTCCGGCGCGGCCTCCTTGCCGGCACGTTTGACCAGGCCGCGGTTGGTGAGCGCGGCGAGGGAGTCCGCCGTGAGCCCGAGGAGATCCGTCCTCATCGGCCCACGTGCTCCGCCACGAAGGTCGCCAGCTCGCCGGGTGTCATCGCGCCCACATAGGCTCCGGCGTCGGCCAGGCGCTGCGCCAGCTCCCGGTCGTAGGCGGGATTGGCCTGCTCGTCGAGGGCGGCCAGGCCCAGCACCTTGCTGCCCTGGGCCACCAGGTCGCGCACGACGCGCACCAGCCGGTGCGGATCACCGCCCTCGTAGAAGTCGGAGATCAGCACGACGATCGCCCGGCGCGGCCGGTCCACCAGGCCGGCCCCGTACGCCGCCGCGCGGGCGATGTCGGTGCCGCCGCCGAGCTGGACCTTCATCAGCAACTCCACCGGATCGTCCACGTCGGCGGTCAGGTCCACCACTTCGGTGTCGAAGGCCACCAGGTGGGTGCGTACACCGGGCAGCCCCCACAGGCAGGCCGCGGTGACCGCCGAGTGGATCACCGAGTCGACCATCGACCCGGACTGGTCGACGAGCAGGATCACCTGCCACTGCTCCAGGTGGCGGCGGGTGCGGGAGAAGAAGAACGGGGTCTCGATCACCACCTTGCCGGTCTCGGGCTGGTAGCGGCCGAGGTTGGCGCGCAGGGTCTTGGCCATGTCGAAGTTGCGGGCCAGCCGCATCCCGCCGGACCGTCGCACCTTGGTGCCGGTGAACGCGCTCCTGACCTCGGTGGCGAGCTTCTCCATCAGCTGCCGTACGACCTGCTCCACGATCCGCCTGGCAAGCCGCAGCACCTGCGGGTTCATCAGGTGCTTGGTCCGCAGCACCGCCTTGAGCAGCGCGGGATTGGGTTCGATGCGCGCCAGCACGGCCGGGTCGGTCACCACGTCATGGATCTCGTAACGCTCGACCGCGTCACGTTGCAGTCGTTCGACGGTCTCCTTGGGGAACAGCGGGGCGATGTCGTCGAGCCAGTCGAAGGTCGTCAGCGTCGACGGGCCCGTCCCGCCTTGCCGTACGCCACGCCGGCGCAGGTCGTCGTCGCGGCCGTAGAGCCAGTCCAGCGCCGCGTCACGGGCGGCGGCCCGTGCGTCGAGCTGCCGCCCGCCGAGGCATGCGCCGCCGGGCTCGCCGAGCAGCAGGCGCCACCGTTCCAGGGTGGGGTCGGTCATGGGGTGATCAGTCCTTCCCGGCGCAGTGCCGCCTCGACCCGCTCGTCCAGTGCCATACCGGCGGCCACCAGCTCCGGCGCCGCGTCCAGCCGCATCAGGTCCCATCCGGACGCGCCGCCGGCGCGCCGCTCGACCAGGCGAGTGGCGATGAGGTGCCGCTCGCGGGGCGGGAAGAAGCCGAACGCCTGGCGCAGCGCGGGCAGGGCCACCAGGAAGTCGTCATCGGTCATCCCTCCGACCAGCTCGTCGAGCAGCTCCAGCAGGCCGGCGGTGTGCAGCACCTCCTCGCGGGCGAGCGCGAACAACCCGGCCAGCCAGTCCCCGGCCGACGCCGGGACGAACGCGCCGCGCACCGCCCGCGCGGGGTCCGCGGCAGCCGTACCACGCAGTGACCAGCCCAGACCCAACGACGCTCCGCGCAGGTCGGGTGGCGCCTCGCGGGCGGCGGCGAGCCGGTCGGCGACGCCCAGCGCCGCGTCCGTGTCCAGCCCGAGCGACGGGCCGGCGTGCCTGAGGGCGTCACGGACGGCGGTCATGGCGTTGATGCGCTGGAGGTCGGCCGGTGCGGGGCCGCCGCGCACGCCTTCGGCCAGCCACAGCGCCCGGCGCGTGGCGGCCTGGACGACCGCGCCCAAGGTGGTGCTGCCGCTGGTGCGGAACAGGTCGTCGTGGCGCCACATCGCCAGGGCGACGGTGAGGGTGCGGCCCAGCGATGCCAGGTCGGCCGTCGCGCCGACAGCCCGCGCCAGGTCGTCCAGCACCTGTCCGGTCAGTTCGCCGATGCCGCACAGCGCCGTGTCGAACAGAACGTCGGCCAACTGGTCCAGGTCCGCGCCCGTGATCCGTTCGGCGAGGGCGGCAGCCGCCGCCTCCTGCGGGTCCACGCCGTACCCGCCGGCCTCGATCAGAGCGGGCAGCCGGTCGTCGGACTCGGTCAGCGTCCATCGCTCGACCAGCTCCGTGCCGCCTGCCGGGCGGGGTCCCGAGGTGCGCCCCACTCCGGGGATCCCCAGCACCCGCAGCCGGTGCAGCAGCCGGCTGCGCTCGCGGTCGGCTTCCCTGCCGAGGTCGAGCCGTTCCTCACCCGGGCCGCCCAGTACCGCGAGAACCGCGTGGACCAGCGGTGGCAACGGGGTCGAGTGATGCAGGCGGCCCACCCGGTCACCGCTGAGGGCCGCGATCATCTCGACGATCACCGGATGGTGGCCGGCCCGCAGCGGGCCACGGGTCGCCCAGGGCAGCGGGGTCTCGATCGCCTCGCTGACCAGCGCGCCGGCCAGGCCGTCCAGCACATCGACCCGGGCCGGATGCGGATGACCGCGCATCAGCGCGATCCCCTCCGCGGTGGCCCGGGCGGCGATCAGGTCCGCGGTCGACACCGGCTGGCGCCGGGCGCGCAGCCGGGCCGTCACCGCCTCGGTGAGCCCGCGCGCGGCGGCGGCGGGACCGGACTCCCACAGGTGCTGGTAGTAGCCCGGCGAGGGCATACCCGACTGGTAGCCGTCGAAGGCGTCCAGCCGCCGGAACGAGTACGGCACCAGGTAACTGCCGACGACCGCGTCCGCGGGCGGCCGCGGCACCTCCGGCCGGCCGCGGTCACCCTGCTCGGCCAGCCGGACCAAGGCGGGGCGGTGGAAGCCGCCCGTGACCACGACCACCGGCCTGTCGCCCGCGTCGGCGACGGCGGCGCGGATCCACTGCGCCATGTACGCCTCGCGGGCCAGGTCGTCCGGCCCGGCCTGCGTGTCGCCGCGCACCAGGTCGAAGTAGGTGGCCAGCCGTTCGGCCAGCCCGTCGGCCGGCTCGATCTCGAACAGGTGGTCCCACAACGCGTCCGCGTTGTCCACGGCGAAGGTACGGCACAGCCGTCTGGTCACCTCGCTGTAGCGGGCCTCGGCGTCGGCGTAACGGTTGCGGACCTCGGCCAGCGCCGGATGCCAGGCGGGCAGGTCGATGAAACGCAGCTCGGAGCCGACCTCACGGCCCGCGGTCAGCGCCGCCCACTCCGGGGAGTAGTCGCACAGCGGCGTCCATGAGCCGTGCCGTCGTTCCCGGTCCCGGTAACTGGTGTAGACCGCGATCGGCAGCTCATGGCCCAGCAGGAGCTCGTCCATCCGGTGGTTCATGTCCGCCGGGCCTTCGACCAGCACGTACGCGGGCCGTACGGAGTGAATGGTGTCGGCGACCAGCCGGGCGCAGGCGGGACTGTGGTGCCGCACGCCGAGGAATGTGACCGCCATCGTCAGCCCGGAAGCAGGTGGCGGGCCTCGTACAGGGCCTTCCACTGGTCGCCGTGCCGTTTCTGCTCCAGGTACCTGCGGAGTTTCGCCAGGTCCTCCGGGTTGTCCTTGGCCGCCGTACCGGCCAGGCAGGAGACCAGATCGGCGGGGGTGCCGGGCTCTCCGCGCAGGAACCAGCCGCGCAGTCCGACGGCATGCGCGACCGAGACGGCCTCGGCGGTGCTCATCACCCCGGACAGCCGGTCGGTGGCGTCACCGCGCGCGGTCTGCCCCTCGCGCAGCTCGCGGAAGGCGGTGACCAGGACCTCCAGCACGTCGCGCCGTGGCGGCGCGCCGACGCCTGACCGCTTCAGCAGAGCGGTGGCCTCCGCCTCCACCAGCAGCAGCTCGGTGTCGAAGTCGGCGATCGGGAAGACGGTCTCGAAGTTGAACCGGCGCTTGAGCGCGGCGCTCATCTCGTTGACGCCGCGGTCGCGGGTGTTGGCGGTGGCGATGACGGTGAACCCCTCCTGGGCGAACACCATCGCCTCCGGACCGGTCAGCTCCGGCACGGCGAGCACACGGTCCGACAGCGGCGACAGCAGGCAGTCCTGCACCTCCAGCGGGCACCGGGTGATCTCCTCGAAGCGCACCACCTTGCCCTCGGCCATGCCGCGCAGCAGCGGAGCGGCCACCAGCGACCGGGTGGACGGGCCCTCGGCGACCAGCAGCGCGTAGTTCCACGAATATTTGATCTGGTCTTCGGTGGTGGCCGCTCCGCCCTGGATGGTGAGCGTCGAGGTTCCGCTCACCGCCGCGGCGAGCAGCTCTGACAGCAGCGACTTCGCTGTGCCCGGCTCCCCCACCAGCATCAGCCCGCGGTTGGTCGCGAGCGTCACCAGGGATCGGTCGATCAGTGAAGGATCACCCACGAACTTGCGGCTGATGCCCAGCTTCTCGTCCCCGAGGACGAAGCGCCGGGCGGCGCGCAGGCTCAACGCCCAGCCGGGCGGTCGGGCGTCGGTGTCGTTCTCCCGCAGCCGGGCCAGCTCGCCGGCGTAGCGGATCTCGGCCGGGGGCCGCTGGACGTGCTCGTTCATCGGGTGATCTCCCGCAGGTCCCGCAGGATCTCGGAGACGGTGATCGGGTCGAGGCCGTCGAGGCCGTCGAGGCCGACCCCCTCCAGGGTCTGCTCGTCGGCGAACTCGTGGTAGCCGATCGCGATGCCCGGCAGGAGACCGATCGTGATGGTCCTGCCGCCGGGCACGTCACGCTCGATCCAGCACTGGATGCCGGCGTCCTGTGGCGCGCCTCGCCGCCAGCCACGTCGTTCCAGGCCGATCACCTTGCCGGTGGGGATCTTGGCGGCGCTGATCTCGGACAGCAGCGTCTCGTCCGGCTGACAGGTCTCCCGGCCCAGTTGCGGGAACGGCTGCAGGATCTCGTAGTCGGCGAACATCTCGGCCCACGCGGCCAGCTGCTCCCCCAGCTCCAGCGGGTGCGCCACCCCTACGACGGCCTCGTCGGGCAACGTCAGCGTGTCGTCCTCGACATCGGCGAAACTGCGGTCCTCGGCCACGCGCAGGGCGCCCGTGAGCAGGCCCGAGGGGTCGTAGAGGCCCCACACCAGCCGCCGTACGATGTGCCAGAGCAGCGGGTGGCCGACGAGCAGCCGCTTGAACTCCGCACCGCTCCAGCGGCGCCGGTTCACCATGGCCTGCTCCAGCCGGCGGATGTTGTCCGCGGCCACGGCGCGGACGTCCTTCTTCAGCCCGGCGAACCGCTGGTGGGCGGCGGGCGCGAGCTCCGGATCGTCGTTCGCCCCCGGCTTGGGCAGGTTCTTGAGCCGCTTCCCCGCCGCGTCGGTCACGTACGGCTTGAGCTGCTCGTCGAAGCCGACGACGAACTGCCTGCGGCCGTAGTCGAGGGTCAGGCTGCCGTCGGCGGACAGTCCGAAGGTCGGCACCAGCCGGTCGGCCAGCTCCTGCGACGTCAGGCCGAGCCCCGCGGCGACCTCGTCCATCTTCTGCCTGGCCCGGTTCTTGAGCCCGCTGAACTTGACCTTCTCGGCGATGCCGTGCAGGTGCATCAACGCGACCTCGGAGCCGATGCCGGCCAGCAGGTCCAGACCCGCGACCGCCCGCGCGTGCCCGCCCTCGCCGGGCCAGGTCCTGATCAACGGCGTCAGCCGTCGGACGGTCTCGTCGTCGCCGAGCAGTGCCAGCGCGTCCATCATCCAGCTCTCCTTGGACGGGTAGCCGGCCGCCTGCCAGCGCTGGAACAGCGCCCAGCCGAAGTCCGCGAGGCTGCGGCTGTCGCAGGCCTCCTTGACCAGGGCGAGACCGGCGTACGGATCACCGGGCCGGGAGATCGCCAGCATCGTCATCACGTGGCGGGCCGCCTCGGCCGGCAGCGCACCCGCGTCGCCGCGCAGGTGGATCGGTGTCAGGACCGCGACGTCCGCCCACTCGGGCAGCACGGGCAGCTTGGCGGGCAGGGCGTCGAGCGGGTCGGCCGCGAGCAGCTCGGCGATCGCGGCCTCGGCGACGGGTTCGTTCCTGGCGTTCGTCGCGCTGATCTGCGCGGCCCTGTTCCTGGAGCACTCCTGCCGCATCCCGGACGGCCCGGAG